>NZ_JASJFF010000373.1:0-5706 GCF_030065435.1 Microcystis sp. M53603_WE2 | reverse complement strand
GCCGCTGCCGCCAGCGCTTTAAGTAAAACCCTGCTGGTATTCGACGCATTTAACGAGGTTTTGGAATTATCCGACACCAATCCCTATGCTAAACAGGTTATCGATGCTTGGGCCAATGGTGCTTGGTTTATCGCTAAACCGAAACTTGCTAAAGAAATTACCGTCACCGTCTTCAAAGTCCAGGGGGAAACCAATACAGATGACCTATCTCCCGCTCCCCATGCCACCACCCGGCCTGATATTCCCCTCCATGCTTTGGTAATGTTAGAAACCCGTCAACCGGGGTCTTTAGAAACCATTGCCGAATTGAAAAAATTAGGCCATCCGGTCGCCTATGTGGGGGATGTGGTCGGGACTGGTTCCAGCCGAAAATCGGCTATTAACTCGGTTCTCTGGCATATTGGCGATGATATTCCCTTTGTGCCTAATAAACGTGCTGGTGGCTATATTTTAGGCAGTAAAATCGCCCCTATCTTCTTTAACACTGCTGAAGATTCCGGCGCTTTACCGCTTGAATGCGATGTTAGCCAAATGAACACGGGGGATGTGATTAAAATCTATCCCTACGAAGGCAAAATCACCAACGAAGCGGGCGCAACTATTAGCACTTTTAGCCTCAAACCTGAGACAATTCTGGATGAAGTGCGGGCCGGCGGTCGTATTCCCCTCTTAATCGGTCGCAGTCTCACCGATAAAACCCGTCACGCCTTGGGACTTGAGGCTAGTACCCTATTTACCCGTCCAACTATGCCTAGTGACACGGGTAAAGGTTACACCCTAGCGCAAAAAATGGTCGGCAAAGCTTGCGGTTTACCCGGGGTGCGGCCGGGTACTTCCTGTGACCCAATTATGACTACGGTAGGGTCTCAGGATACCACCGGCCCGATGACCAGAGACGAGTTAAAAGAGTTAGCCTGTTTAGGTTTTAGCGCCGATTTAGTCATGCAGAGTTTCTGTCACACGGCAGCCTATCCGAAACCGGTTGATATTCAAACTCATCACCAATTACCGGACTTTTTCTCTACCCGGGGTGGGGTCGCTTTACGTCCGGGAGATGGCATTATTCACTCCTGGTTAAATCGGATGTTATTGCCGGATACGGTGGGGACTGGCGGCGATTCTCATACTCGTTTTCCCCTGGGAATTTCCTTTCCTGCGGGGTCGGGTTTAGTGGCATTTGCGGCCGCTTTGGGAGTAATGCCTTTGGATATGCCGGAATCGGTTTTAGTGCGTTTTACGGGGGAATTACAACCAGGTGTAACTCTGCGCGATATTGTTAATGCTATTCCCTACGTTGCCATGCAAGAAGGCAAATTAACCGTGGAAAAACAGAACAAAAAAAATGTTTTTAACGGTCGTATTATGGAGATGGAAGGGCTGCCGGATTTGAAATTAGAACAGGCTTTTGAGTTAACCGATGCCACGGCGGAACGTTCCTGTGCCGGTTGTACGATTAAGTTAAGTACCGAGACAGTGGCGGAATATTTACGCTCTAATGTGGCCCTGTTAAAGAATATGGCGGCCCGGGGTTATAGTGATGCCAAAACTATCCTACGTCGGGTAGCAAAAATGGAACAATGGTTAGCTAATCCTGTCCTGATGGAGGCGGATAAGGATGCCGAATATGCGGATATTATCACCGTCAACTTAAGCGAGATTAAAGAACCCATTGTCGCCGCACCCAATGACCCCGATAATATCAAGTTAATGTCGGAATGCGCCGGGGATAAAATTGATGAGGTGTTCATCGGTTCTTGTATGACTAATATCGGCCATTATCGCGCCGCCGCTAAGATATTAGAAGGAGCAGGAGTTGCTAAGGCTAAACTGTGGATTTGTCCCCCCACCCGCATGGATGAAAAACAATTGCGCGATGAGGGAATGTACGGCATTTTTGCCGCTTCTGGGGCGCGTACCGAGATGCCTGGATGTTCCCTTTGTATGGGTAATCAAGCGCGGGTTGAAGACAGAGCGACGGTATTTTCTACCTCGACTCGTAACTTCAATAATCGCATGGGAAAAGATGCGCGAGTCTATCTCGGTTCCGCTGAATTAGCGGCGGTTTGTGCGCTGCTAGGACGCATTCCCACCGTCGAGGAATACCTCGCAATTGTCACCGAGAAAATTAATCCTTTTGCTGGCGATTTATACCGCTATTTGAACTTTAATGAAATCGCTGGTTTTGAGGATGAAGGCCGGGTAATTCCCCTAGAAGATTTACCTAAAATTGAGGATATCTTAGGGATTCCTTCTGGTGTTTTGAGTTAGTATGAAGTTTAGGGTGAGCTATGAAAAGCTCACCTTTTGTTCAGAAAATAAAGAGGTAAAATTTATGGGGATGCCCTGTGAAGTGAATAGTATTTTAAAGTTAAAACCATCTCAAGGTTATCCAGAAAGTTTGGAATTATCTAAACAGTATCAAGGGAGCAAAGAAGATTATAGAATTATTCCTGTTGATGTTCCCATTCCTTTGGTAAATGAACATTGGGTCGCCTACGCAGATGTTATCATTGAAAAATTAGTTTGGGAAAATCGTCAAACAACAGTTTTATTTAGAATTGATAGGATTTATCCAGTCCCTTTTATTGTCAAAGAAACTTGAAATTAGATGAAGGATCAACAACGAATAATTATTGCAAGAATTATTAAGTAGGTAGGCACAATTATTTGTAGGATGGGTTAGCGGTAGCGTAACCCATGCGGGCGTTGGGTTTCATGCTTCAACCCAACCTACGTTCATTTTATATTTAATTCCACCCACCTACTTAAGTATGAATTTGATTATTTTCTCAGAAAATTCAAGCCTTGGGAAAAACTCATATTTTTGTTATACTTAATAGTAGCAATTGTGACAGGTTTAGGGGATGCAAGTTCATTTTTTACAGGAGAGAATAGTCCTATACCTAGGGAATGGAAATTATTAAAAAGTCCTCAAATAGTTACGATTATATCTATTATTATCTTAGGAATTCCTGTTCTACTCTCTCAAACACAGACTGGACAAGATACTGTTGAACTTTTAGAAACAATTCGCTTAAATATTGTGCCAGCAATCAGTAGTTCTTTAGAAGAATTATCTGTTGATATAAAACAAAAATTTAATCTACAGGGCAATATCAGAGTATCCTTGTGGATACCAGTGAGACAAAAGTTATTTACTTGGAATCTCCAAATGGTATGTAAAACTAGCAATGTATCTGATAGGGAACTAGAGGCACTTTTTGAATTAGATGAAGGGGTAATTGGTTACACATACCTGAAGACTATAAGAAAGTATGCTTTGGAGTTTGTTGATATTTCCAATTCTCAGCAATTACCGTCTTCTTATGTCCCTCTCCAAAGAGACAATGAACTCTTAATTAATCCTCATATAAAAATTGTGTTAGCTGTAGCTGCACTGCAAAAAAGTTCTATTCTGGGACTATTAGCTGTTGATAACGATGATAGTGCGGATTTAAGCTCAATGAATGATAGAAATCTGCATAGTAGTATTTTAGACTGGATGACACAATACAATAACGTTGTTAAATTACTCTGGAGAATGAAGAATAATGTCTAGGGTATTGACTAGGTTAAGCAATTGACTCATGATAACAGTAGGGTTAAGACCTAAACCACAGAGGAAACTATTATGTCTGAGTCACTAAAACAACAGAGACAAGCACCTAGTTTAAAGTTAATTGAAATATTAGAAGATGGTAGTGCCAAAACTTTTATCTACGAAGATCCCGAAAAAAAGAGCAAATCCAGCTTTATTGCTCGAATAAAGGCTAAAATACAACAAAAACTCAGACCATCAGCTAATTAGTTCTTATGTATTTGCCAGATCATTTGTACACAAGGGGGTTATCTACCCCCGGATTTGTTTTTATAGTCATGACCGATTAGTTTGATACATTCTAGATACATGAAGCTCTTATCCTGTCTAGTATTAATATTCTCAATCTTAATTGAAATCGCTGGTTTTGAGGATGAAGGCCGGGTAATTCCCCTAGAAGATTTACCTAAAATTGAGGATATATTAGGGATTCCTTCCGGTGTTTTGAGTTAGTATGAAGTTTAGGGTGAGCTATGAAAAGCTCACCTTATTGACGATTTTTGCGACCAAGGAGATTAAAATCATGAAATTAGACCAGTTTGAATATATTTCTAATCGAGGCAACCCCAATGAATGGCGAATTGATGGATGTCAGTTAGGCAATATTAATTTAATCGTTGGTAAAAATGCCAGTGGAAAATCAAGAATTGTCAAAAGTATATATAAGCTATCAGAACTATTATCTGGAAGTGAAAAATTTGATCCATCTTTTAGAAAGGATACATGGCATTTATTTTTTGATTGCACCACAAATTGTAAAACAGAATATTTTCTAGAATCAGAAAATGGAGAAGTTCTCCAAGAAAAGCTAATTATTGGTAGCAAGCAACTTTTAGAAAGAAATGAGTCGGCAGAAGGTAGAATTTTTGCCCAAGAACTTAATCAGTATATGCGCTTTCAAACACCTAAAACAGAATTAGCAGTAGTTAAGCGTCGAGATACTATCCAACACCCTTTCTTGGAAGATATTTATAAATGGTCTAGCTCTCTAAGATTCTATGAATTTGGAACACAACTGGGAAAAAATACTATAGCCACATTGCCGCCAACAACAGAATTATTAAAAGCCAAAACAGATGCTAAAGATTGTGATCATGTTGTTGGAATATTTGTGCTGGGAAAACGAGAACATAGTGAATTCACTCAAAGAATTATTGACGATATGAATAGAATCGGTTATCAAATTGCAAAGATAGAAACTAAAGTACCGAGTTTTTTCAAGTCTAATATTTCGCCTCCTGAAAATTTAGACGAGGATTCAGACAATTTACCCAAGTTTTTGTATGTGCAAGAAGATGGGTTAAAGTCTGTCACGGAACAATCGGAAATATCTCAAGTAATGTTCAGAGCTTTATCATTATTTATTCAGATTAATTACGCTATTTTGTCAGATCAGCCTAGTTGTATTATTATTGATGATATTGGGGAGGGTTTGGATTTTCAACGATCTTCAGCTATAATTAAACTTTTAATTGAGAAGGCGAAAACAGGCTTAGTGCAACTTATCATGACCACTAATGATGAGAATATCATGAACGGTGTTCCTCTTGAATATTGGTCTGTTATCGAACGACAACCGGGAGTCGCTAAATTACATAATTACTCTAATTCTCCCGAACAATTTGAACAGTTTAAACATATTGGACTGAATAACTTTGATTTTTTTGCTAGTGAATACTACTTGCAGGAACCTAATTCAGAGGAGGTGATAGATTGATGTTACAGAAAAAACTAGCGATTTTTGTGGAAGGACAGACCGAAAGAATATTGATAACCAGGTTACTTCAAGAAATTGCAGGATACAAAAAAGTTTCTGTGGAAGTTTATCAAGTGCGCGGGGATAAAGCTAATCGCAAAATTGAACCGCTAAAATCAAATTCTATCGAAGTTGCTCCTTTCTTTATTCTTTTGTACGATTGCGGATGTGATTTTCATGTACTTTCCGATATAAAAAAACAACATGATAGTTTAACTAGGGTTTGCTGAATAATGGTAAAACCCTTTTAAAATAAAGCTTTTGACCTGTTAAAGTCCGATGTTCATGCTGCGAAAATAGGATTGGGACGTTCAAAAACCTTGCATTATCCTTCTTGTAGTACATCGCTTGG
>NZ_JASJFF010000054.1:0-1644 GCF_030065435.1 Microcystis sp. M53603_WE2 | reverse complement strand
AATCCTTATCTGGCAAGAGATTTAATTGATTAGTTCGCTCTAGATCGCAAACAATTGACAAAAATCGCGGTAATGTCTGTCTCTATAAGGGTTTCATTCCTTATAACCCCCATCCATTGCATAACACAAACCGAAGAGCCGTAAAAATTAACTGTCCGACTGCTCCGGCAATAATTCCAGCGATGACACTGCCAAATGTGCCTTGAAAACCTTCGGATATCCCTAAAAGACGACGACGCAAATAGGCATTTTGCCCCATTATTAAGGCTAAAGCAATACCAATGGCTAAAATTCCCGTCCAAACCGATGTCACCATCAATAATCGCTCTCGATCTTCTGTGGCATAATTTTGATTACTTTGTAAACTTTGTAAAGTGGTTTGAGCAATAGTTTCACCCAGTAAGGGTAAGATTTTGGCAAATCCTTGTCTTCCCGATGCGGTTTCACCCAACAAAAAGACTTCTCCAGGGTTATTTGCCTGTAATTGACGATAGGTGAATTGATCCGTAAACTGTATAACTAAGTGAAGTTGGTTAATCTGGTGAATCTGTAAACTTCTCTTAACCCCATCTAAAGATTTCATCGTTAAATCAGGAACTTGAGGAGGAGCATCCGTGATCAGAAGGATAACTTTAGTCGAATCTGAGCGAAAAGGCTGATTTGCTGCTAAATCTAAAGCATCTAAACTGCTTTCTGGAGCATCTCCGCCATTAACTTGTTGAATTTCCGCCACTTTTTGCCTAAATAAAGTCGGATCTGCGGTAAAAACTCCGTCGGGAAAGCTTAAAATCTGGCTTTCTTCCCCATATAAGCGATCGCCAAAGGCAATTAATCCGATTTTTGCATCTAGCTTTTGGCTGCTTAATTCTTGGGAAAACTGCTGAATTCCTTCTTTTACGCCATTTATCTCCTCATTCATACTTGCAGTGACATCTAAAACAAAGAGTATATCTACTTTAGGAATAGAGGGAGTGACAGGGGTAATAGCAGGGGGTAAGGCAAAATGAAGGAAAATTTCACCAAAAAGAGAAGCAATTAAGCACCCTCCCGCACCCCATAACCCAAAGAGCAGGGGTTTACTGATTTTTCTCGTTCGCTTCTGTCTTAAGCTAGTCATAGGCTGTTTTTGATCACCCTACTTCTCTATATCGTGACTTAGAGGAGAAGTTATGCAGAAGATCAACAAGCTTAGGCTTTAATTGCCAAAAATAGTCTTTTTAGACTTAATTTAAGATTAATTGATGATAAATAGCTCAAAAAAGGGTTATTTTTGGTTTTACCAGTTATTTGAGCTAGTTTCCTCAGTTATTCAAGATAAACCATAAATCTTCACAAAAATTTACAAATCAGATGGCATAATCGCTTTAGCTCAAGACGAATAGATCAGGAGTAGCCAATAAAACCAGATTTAGTCTGAGCGCAAGCCTTACGCCCCTACAATAAATAGGGTTTGCGGCAAAAAGTTTTTCCTGGGGGCAGGCTTCGGCCGTGAGCTCAGCGTTTGACAAAAGCTCACGCCGAGGTCCGAACGGTTGTGGGGTGTAGGGTGTAGGGTTTTAGCGATTTTGAGGGGGTCAATTACCTAATTTTCAGGGAAAAAGTCCCGGAATTTTCCACCCGATCACTCCGGGATCTGGTACTTTT
>NZ_JASJFF010001404.1:0-4856 GCF_030065435.1 Microcystis sp. M53603_WE2 | reverse complement strand
TTTTGCCTCAAACCCTGTCTGCGTAAGGATTTCAGGAGTTTGTACCCAGTAGTTTATTAGTATTACATTGCTTTAACTCAGGCTCTGTAAGACTTTGAGCCATAGCTAGTATATTTATACGGGGGAAGTTCAGATATACAATGGGGAGAGGGGCGAGCAATAACGGTTACATCTCTTTCCTGTCGCTAGAATAAGCTAAACGGCGCTTAACCTGCATGATCCAACAGCTATAACCCTTTTGGAGTCTATATCGGTGATCCGAAGTAAAAGCCGTTTAGCTTATTATGGAAACGAACATGAGGGAATTAATTCAATCAATTGACCAAGCTATTACCGTGGCCGAACAGATGCGGAAAACAGAAAGATCGACTCGGATTGAGGGTTTAATTTCTGTCCTGAAAACCATCAAAAGTCAGGCTTTAGCTGGTCAATTACCACCGTCTCAAGGCATTGTTACCCTAGGATTAGCGCGAGAAGTAGCTGATTGGATCGATTCCCTCGATTCTCCTTTATTGAAAGCGGTGGGTAAAGTGGAAAGAGAATACCAAAAATATTAGGAGTTGTCGGTGACAGAAGTTAGAATTAATCGAGATTGATCGCAGTCTATCTCGATCTGATTTTTTAATCGATCGAGAGAATTAAATTTCTGTTCTGGTCGCAGGAATTGCACTAAATCCATCGTTAAAATGCGATCATATACATAGCCCGACCAATCCAATAAATGGATTTCCACACTGATAGTTTTTCCCTCAATCGTGGGACGATAACCGATATTCATAACTGCCGGTAAGCGAGAACCATCAAGATGCACCCAACCGCAATAAACCCCCAGTCGCGGCAATAATTTATCGGGGGGAACCTGTAGATTAGCGGTATGAAAACCTAATGTTCTGCCTAGCTGTTGCCCGATGACCACACGACCGGTTAAACTGTAGGGACGACCTAACATTTGCCCAGCTTGCTCAACGTTTCCTGCTGCCAAAGCTTGACGAATTAGGGAACTACTAATCCGACCCGCCCCACAGTTTTTCAAACCAACAATCTCGACTTTAATATTAAATTGAGAGGCGATCTGTAATAAATCTTCGGCTGTACCTTGACGACGATAACCGAAGCGAAAATCTTGACCAACACTGATCGATTTAGCCTGTAATTTTTCTACTAAAATCTGTTTGATAAAAGCCAAGGGAGTCAGGGAAGCTAATTGAGCCGAAAAAGGCAGTAAAACTAATTGTTTAACGCCTAAATTCTCTAAAACCTCCACCTTTTCCCCTAGAGGAGTTAATAATTGCCATTTTTCTCCCGTAAAAAATTCCCGCGGGTGGGGAGTAAAACTAACAACGGTGGGATAAGCGGGGTCATCCTGAAAAATTGGCTGTAGGACGGTTTTATGACCTAGGTGCAAACCATCAAAGTTACCAAGAGCGATCGCACTAGGGGCTAAAATACGGGTATTAGGGGAATCTACAATCCACACGCTGGCTCTAAGAACAGATACAAGAGAATAATTCAAGCGATTAATCTTGAGTGTAGCCTTTTGATTCTATATCAATCGGGCGATCAAGCCAAAAAAACGCCCCCAATTACTTGGAGGCTTTTTCAGAAAAAATAACTGTATTAACCTTCTGCTAATTTCAGATCCCGCAGCGCGCTAATATCCACTTGAATCGATGGCCCCATGGAGGAAGAAACGTAAACCGTGCGCCAGTAACGCCCCTTGGCCCCGGAAGGCCGGTTTCTGTCCACCGTTTCCTGTAAAGCTTTCAAATTGATTAACAAATCCTCGGCACTAAAAGAAGCTTTGCCAAATTGAACGTGAACGATCCCGGTGCGATCGGCCCGGAATTCCAATTTACCCGCTTTAAACTCAGAGATTGCTCCCGTTAAATCCGTGGTTACGGTTCCCCCTTTCGGTGAAGGCATTAAACCCCGCGGACCGAGTTGACGACCTAATTTAGCCACTTTCGGCATCATATCGGGGGTGGCGATTAACACCTCGAAATCCATCATCCCCTTGGCGATTTCTTCGATTAATTCTTCCGAACCAACGATATCGGCCCCGGCGTTGTTCGCTTCCTGTACCTTTTCCCCGCGAGTAATGACCGCTACTCGCACCGTGCGTCCGGTTCCTTTGGGTAAACTTACCGTTGTCCGCAGTTGTTGGTCGGTATATTTAGGATCGATACCTAAACGAATATGAGCTTCGGCGGTTTCGTCGAATTTCGCCGTCGCTAATTCCTTTAATAATGTCAGTGCCTCTAATGGCTCGTAGGCTTTATTTTCTACCTTAGCCTGGGCATCTCGCAAACGTCGTGAAACTTTTTTTACCATCTGATTTGTTGCTCCTTGGGTAATAACGAAGCTTAACTTCTCCCCGAAATAAGATTTAGTCTGAGATCTTGACACCCATATTTCTGGCCGTTCCCGCCACAATATTCATGGCCGCTTCGATGTCGTTAGCGTTAAGATCGGGCAGTTTAGTTTGGGCGATTTCCCGTAATTGGTCGCGGGTAATGGTGGCGACAAATTTCTTGTTGGGTTCGTTGGAACCTCTTTCCACACCGGCCGCTTTACGGATGAGAACGGAAGCGGGGGGAGTTTTGAGGACAAAGGTAAAACTCCGATCCTCAAAAACGGAGATTTCCACAGGGATGATCATGCCGGCCTGATCGGCGGTTTTAGCGTTGTAATCTTTACAGAACGCCATAATATTTACCCCGTGTTGACCCAAAGCAGGACCGACCGGAGGAGCAGGGTTAGCCTTACCAGCAGGTAAAGCTAGTTTAATAATTGCGACGACTTTTTTAGCCATGATTTAGTTTTGTTTTTCGACTTGATTAAATTCCAATTCGACCGGGGTATCCCGACCAAAAATGGAGAGCAGGGCCTTGAGTTTGCCGCGCTCGGGACTAACTTCGATCACTTCCCCTTCAAAGTCCTTAAATGGACCAGATAGAACCAAGATTTGATCGCCAACTTCCATATTGATTTTGACGACGGGTTCTTGAATCTGAGCTTGTTTGAAGATGCGATCGACTTCTGACATACTCAAGGGTAGCGGGGTGACGTGACCGCGGCCGCGTCCGTAGTGGCGCTTTTGTTCGGCCCCAACAAAGTTGATCACGTGGGGGGTGTTTTTGACCACCTGCCAAGCGTCATCATCCATGATCATTTTGATCAGGACATAACCGGGGAAGACTTTTTCCTCACCGTGTTGCCGTGAACCATCCTTGCGGACTTTGACGGTGGCCGCTTGGGGAATCTGGACTTGCAGAATGCGATCGGCCACATCGAGGGTGTGGATGCGCTGTTCCAAATTGGCTTTGACCCGTTTCTCACAACCGGAAGCCACTTGCACGGCATACCAACGGGGTTTTTTCGGTAGGCCGCTGAGATTGACTTCTTCGGGAAACTGCTCTTCTTCTAGATTCATGGGAACACCTTCCCCGCACCCCAGGCAAAGAATTTATCAATCAGATAGATGAGAGTGGCTACCAAAGTCACCATTAACATCACGGCCGCCGATTCACTCAAAAGTTGCTGACGGGAAGGCCAGACGACTTTGGCGAGTTCTTCTTTGCTTTCATTGACGAATTCCTTGACCTGAAAGGAGCTTCCCTCTTTCTTGTCGCTCGTGTCTTTTTCTAGGGTTTCTTTTTTGGCCACGATCGCTACTCCTTAAAATGATACTCAAGCTATCCTTAACTTATCATTTTCACCGGACAACCCACACTAACCCCCAGACATTTAGATTATGTCCTTTGCAGTTATCGGCTTGGTGATTACCAAACGCGCCCTGGAGGACTTGAACCCCCGACATCAGGTTTTGGAGACCTGCGTTCTACCAACTGAACTAAGAGCGCCCATTCGCTAAACTATTTGGCTTTTTTAAGGCCCTTATTTATTATAGCGTAGTTGTTGGCGATTGAGCAACTTTCTTGGTTAGGCTGTCGCCGGAAAATTTTTAGAGAGGGCGATCGAAACGTTCTTGTACCCTGGTGGCTTTGCCAACCCGATCGCGCAGATAGTAGAGTTTCGCCCGACGTACTTTACCACGACGGATGATCTTGATACTGGCAACCCGCGGCGAGTGGAGCAGGAAGACTCTTTCTACTCCCACACCCTGGAAGACTTTGCGTACTGTAATCGTTTCGTTGATACCGCCATGGCGTTTGGCGATGACGATGCCCTCGTAGGGCTGAATCCGCTCTTTATCTCCTTCGACGATTCGCACCCCTACCCGGATCGTGTCACCGACATGGATAATGGGCAGATCGCTCTTGAGATACTCGGCTTCGATTGATTTGATAATCTCTTCCGTTTTCATCGGCTTTCGTAAAACTGACAGTTTTCCATCATACCATATTTTTTGAGTAAAAAGCAATAGCTATTAGCTTTCCTAACACTGAGCGTTGCTGACTTGCCGATGCTGTCACCAGATGTTAGGCTGATTGTCCCGGATTACGGTCATTATCCACCGGGAAGGCTCTTGCCCTTAACTGCCACTCTAGAGACGGTAATAAGCACATCTCTAGAGAATTTCTCTAATCCCTAATTAACTTCTCGAACCGCGATAAATGCGATCAGCTTGGGAGGGGTCTAAATAATTATAGCCCGGTTTTTGGGTTGAGGAGCCATTCTTTTTCGCCACAGTATTAACCGCAGGAGTCGCTTTTTTTACGTCCGCATGAGTCCGGATATAATCCTCAGAAATCTTGAAGGGATGACTATTGGGAAGGTGACGACTAGAGGGTAAATTGTCTGCTGCTTCGGGATGGGTAATTTTACTATGGGGAGCGACAAAATCGTGTAGGATGGGATCATAGGCTAAAATTTCGCCAGTTTCAATCCGAAAA
>NZ_JASJFF010000234.1:0-2567 GCF_030065435.1 Microcystis sp. M53603_WE2 | reverse complement strand
TCACCGACAATTCCTAAAATTATTTGGTCGGGACGGACATAGGTACGATAAAAATCGATTAAATCCTGACGGTCAATATTAGCTAAAGTGCTATATTCTACAGTACGAGCGTAGGGGCTATTATCACCATAGACTAGCTTTCTAAACTCCCGACTAGCAATATCACTGGGATCATCATTACGTCGAGCAATCGCCCCTTTTTCCTGAACTTTAGCTAATTCCACCCTCTGACTTTCAAAAGCTGGGGAACGCAAAACCTCAGCAAAGAGATTAAAAACTGCTTCTAAATCTTCACTAAGGGCGCTAAAACTAGCAGTTCCAGCGTTAAGATCGATCGAGGTTTCTACTAGGGCTGCTCTTTGTTCTAATAATTGATTTAAGACATTGGAAGGATGTTTTTCGGTGCCACCACTACGCAACACGGTTCCAGTAATATCGGCTAATCCGACTTTTTCCCCGGATTCTAATCTCCCTCCTGTCCGAATCATCGCCGTACCACTCACTAAAGGTAAGCTCCGATCCTCCACTAAATAAACCACCATACCATTATCTAGTTGATAACGTTCGTATTGGGGAACTGTAACTTCAGGAAGGGGAGGAAAAGTTAAATCAGTAAAATGTCGCGGGGTTTGGGCAATTGCCGGGGAACGAAAAGCTAGGACACCTATCAGGGTGATCAGGATTAAACCTAGCCATTGTAAGCGTTTTTTCATGATTATATTTATTTTAGGTTTTAGGTTTTAGGTGTTAGGGTGTTAGGGTGTTAGGGTGTTGGGGTGTTGGGGTGTTGGGGTGTTGGGGTGGTCACTGCGTGCGCGTTGCGGGGGGTGATGGGGTTTTAGTTGAAATTCCCCCACTTCCCCACTTCCCCCACTTCCCCACTTCCCCCATTTCCCCACTTCCCTATCTCCCCATCTCTCTATTTCGGTAAAATTCGGCCAATAGTGCGATTTTCGGGGGTAAAAGTTTCTTTAGCCACCCGTTGAATATCAGCTGCCGTGACAGCATTATAAGCATCTAATTGGGCGAATAAATTACGCCAATCGCCGGTTTTTACCTCGTATTCAATCAAGGATCGCGCCATGCCCATGTTAGAATCAAGACCTCTTAATAGGGCTGCCCGTAGTTGATTTTTAACCCGTTCTAATTCCTGTTCCGAAACCGGTTCATTTTTCAATCTTTCCAACTCCAAATTTAAACCCTGCGCTACTTCCTCCAGGCTGACATTAGGAGCGCTGAGAGCATAGAATAACAGCAAATTCGGGTATTTATCCCCCGGAAAACCGTTAAATCCCTGGGCAGCGAGAGCAAGTTGTTTGTCCTCCACTAAAGCTTTATACAGTCGCGAAGTTCTTCCTTCACTCATTAAAGTGGCGATAACCTCGTAAACCGCATGATCGGGATGATTGAGGGCGGGACGATGGTATCCTTCTAAATACCAAGGCTGCGAGGCTAATTTTAGGGTAATTTCCTTTGTTTTGGTTTGGTTCGGTTCCACTACTTTCACCTGTGGGGGTTTCGGTTTAGCGGGAAAACGACCAAAATAAACTTTAGCTAACTGTTTGACCTGTTCTGGGTCCACATCCCCGGCGATAGCTATGGTTAAATTACTGGCAGGATAAAATTTATCGAAAAAGTTTTGGATATCTGAGGGTTCCAGATTGCGAATATCTCGATCGTAGCCGATAACGGGACGTTTGTAGGGATGGACAGTATAAGCTTGATCGAGAAAAGCTTCGATTAATAGACCCAAGGGGCTATTATCCGTCCGCATCCGTCTTTCTTCTAGAATTACGTCTTTTTCTTTGTAAAATTCCCGTTGGAACACCGGTTCTAAAAATCGTTCCGATTCCAAAGACATCCACAATTCCAATTTATTCGACGGGAAGCTGTAAAAATAGCTAGTTGCATCGCTGGAAGTGGTGGCATTTAAACCGACTCCTCCCTGAGTTTCGACGATTTGCCCGTATTCGTTGCGTTGGACGAATTTCTCGGACTCTGCCTTAGCTTGTTGAAATTCTTCCGTTAATTTAGCCACTTCTGCGCTTTTACCCGCTTTTTTGGCCGCTTGTAGTTCTTTGTCTATAGCTTCAAGGCGATCGAGGACTTTTTTCTCGCTAAGATAATCGGTAGTACCGATGGTTTTTGTGCCTTTAAAGGCTAAATGTTCCAAAAAGTGGGCAACTCCTGTTTTACCGTCCGGTTCATCGGCACCTCCCACATCCGCGTAGGTAACAAAGGAAATAACCGGAGCATCGCGATTTTCTAGGATAATAAATTTTAGTCCGTTATCGAGGCGAAATTCGGTAATTTTTTGTTGAAATTGCTTAAGGTAGGGGGTAATCGATTGTACATCGGCTGGTTGCTCTTTCGCTTGGGCAAGAAGGGGTGAGAAACTCCCAAAACCCCAAAACACAAGAAAAGCCACCCAAAAGCCGATTACAGCCCGATAATAGGGGTTATTTTTAATGATCATAGATAGTTTTATCAGGTATCGTGGGAGCGAGAGATCGATCGCTATGTTCGATCTTAGCAGTCGATTGTCAGGAGATGGGAGTCAGGAGAGG
>NZ_JASJFF010000492.1:0-4096 GCF_030065435.1 Microcystis sp. M53603_WE2 | reverse complement strand
GGCCGAATCTAAGACCTAATTGGTTAAGCTAAAAGCTTTGATGTGCTTAGTTTCTAACCTTCTTTTTAGGTAGGAGAATTGTCAGATTCTGTCTTTTGCACGAGTGCCTGTTGCCTCTTGCCTTCAGAAGCTGATAACTGTTTACTGATTCAAGGCTGCCTCCTGTCTATTGCCCTTGCCTAGCGGTTCAGGGGGGATTGTGTAAAAATAAGAGAAGATCGGTTTTTTTTCACTAAACCTATGGCCACTTCTTCCATTGCCGTTAGAGAATTACCTCTCTTTCCCCTACCCGAAGTTGTTTTATTCCCGGGTCGTCCTCTGCCCCTGCACATCTTCGAGTTTCGCTATCGGATTATGATGAATACGATATTGGAAGAAGATCGCCGTTTTGGGGTCTTAATGGTAGATCCAGCCACGGGAGAAATCGCTAAAGTCGGCAGTTGTGCGGAAGTTGTCCGTTGTCAACGTCTCCCGGATGATCGCTTAAAAATTCTCACCATCGGTCAACAGCGTTTCCGTGTCCTAGAATACGTCCGGGAAAAACCCTATCGCGTCGGTTTGGTGGAGTGGATTGAAGATGTCCCCACCACCCAAGATCTGCGACCTCTGGCCAAAGAAGTGGATCGACTGCTGCGGGATGTGGTTCATCTATCAGCCAAATTAACCGCTCAAAAAATTGAACTCCCCGACGATTTGCCTAGTCTTCCCCTGGAATTATCCTACTGGGTGGCGGGTAATCTCTACGGTGTGGCCGGGGAACAACAAGCTTTATTAGAAATGCTCGATACAGTCAGTCGTCTCCAACGAGAATCGGAAATTCTCACCTCAACCCGCAATCATCTGGCCGCTCGCACGGCTCTTAAAGATGCTTTAAATTAATAATCTGTAGGTTTTTCAGCTGCGGGAGAGGGAAATGGGGGACATGAGCAGAAAACGGGTTTCTCCGAGAAACCCGTTTTCTGTGCGTTACTCAACGGATTTAGTATTATTTCAGTGAACAGTGAACAGTAATCAGTAATCGGTGAACTGATAACTGACCCACTGATAACTGATAACTGACCCACTGATAACTGTTAATCTGGGGATTACCTAATGTTTACCTTGATACAGTAGAGTGGGGTTAAAATTGTTAGCCCCTCACCTAGGAGAACTTTGATCATGTTGCTGACCTATAATCCCAACTCCTCACCCTTCCGAGAAGACTATAGCGAGAGTCGTCGGCTCCATTTTTATGATCGCGGGGAAAATATTCCTCTGGTGGTTGATGGAGTCTGGCAAGTTTATCGGGGTATGGCGCAACTAAGTCAAGTATCTGAGAGTGGGGAGGAAATTTTACTAGGCTGGGTTCATTCATCCCACTTTTTTGGCTTAAATTTGACCCATCTGGAATCCTATCACGCCAGAGCCTTGTCGGAACTGTACCTAAAGTGGTACACGATCGCCGAAGTGGAAAATTCGGCGGAATTAACCAGGATGATGTTAAATCAAATGATCCGTCGTCAACAACAAACGGAATCCCTACTTGCGATCGCAGGAATCAAACGAGTGGAGGAACGTCTCCAGCAGTTACTACAGCTATTAAAGCGGGAAATGGGAGAACCAATCGCCCAAGGCAGTCGTTTAAAGATCCGTTTAACCCATCAAAATCTCGCCAATGCTATCGGTACTACAAGGGTAACGGTGACGCGTTTATTAGGCGAATTTCAGCGTCAGGGAGCGGTGAGCAGCGATTGCGATCGCCATTTAATCATTCACGATTAACTCAGTCCTGATGAAAAAATTTTCACCCCCACAGATGAAAGAGGTTTCTTTCCCTACACCCCACACCCTCTTTCAAGTCAGACAATTTTATTCAGACCCAGCCATAATAGAATCCCCGCGCAAGTCCACTAATTGCCAAGCTAATTTAGCAGCCCCCACCATGCCGGCGCCATTACCTAACTCGGCCGTTAATACCTCTAATCCTTCTCTGGAACTAGGTAAAACCCGTCTTTCGATTTCTGTGAGGAGAGAGGGAAAGAAAAACTTAGCACTGGCGCTAATACCGCCGCCGATAATTACCGCCTCTGGGGTGAGAACATAGAGTAAACTGGCGATACCAGCCCCCAGTAAACAACCGTAACCCTGCCAGAATTCTAAAGCCTCTCGATCGCCTTTTTCGGCCAATTCTGCCAATTGCTTCGGTTCTTTGCCAGTCATCCGGCGAATAGCTTGCAGGGAGACGTATTGTTCTAAGGAACCCTGATTACCGCTATTGCACAATGGACCGTCAAAATTGAGGGTTATTAAACCTAATTCTGCGGCCGTTCCCTTGCTGCCGACAAATAAGTTACCATCGAGGATAATTGCCCCTCCTACTCCCGTCCCCAAGGTTAACAGGATCAAGTTTTGAAAGCGTTTGCCCGCTCCTAACCAAGCTTCCCCTAAACCGGCACAATTGGCATCATTGGCTAAAATTGTCGGCATTCCCGTGCTTTCCTCTAACCAATCGGCGAGGGGAATATCCCGCCATCCTGCCAAATTAATCGCTATTTTGACAATTCTTCCCTGAGCATCCGCCGGACCTGGCGTTCCCACACCGAGCGCTTGACAACTTTTATCTAAATTTACTTGACAAATGCCTTGATGTATGGTATGGGCGACTTCTTTGGGTGTAGCGGGTTGGGGAGTGGGTAAGGTGAGAGATTCGAGACAATTGCCCTCTTGGTCAAATTTACCAATTTTAATAGCGGTTCCACCTAAATCGACACCTATGACTGTTTTCACCATCGGGCTTTCCTTGTTACTCTGGGAATAGCTAAGTAGGGAGGCATAATTATTTGTAGGATGGGTTAGCGGTAGCGTAACATAATCGTAGGTTGGGTTTCATGCTTCAACCCAACCTACGTTCATCTTATATTTAATTCCACCCACCCACTTAGGTTTATTATCACTCTTTTTGGCGGTTTTTTTCGCAGTTAGATGTGATCGAGAGGATAATTCGGCTAAACCGGCAAAACTAGCTGATTGATTAGCCCCAAATTTCTCCTATACTTTGGACACCGGCAGCTTAACTCCTGATTTTTACCCATTTTTAAGTAGGTAGGCGTTAAAAATTATCAGATGCCCCCCTTATTAAGGGGGGATTAAGGGGGGATCGGCACCCCCCTTATCAAGGGTAGCTCCCCCCGCCTATCGGCACCCCCCTTATCAAGGGTAGCTCCCCCCGCCTATCGGCACCCCCCTTATCAAGGGGGGCAGGGGGGATCGAACCTAAAATCCATTTTTAATTTAATTATAACCCAGCTACTTAAGTGTCATTTTTGGCCTTTATTGTTTAAACAGGGATGGCGGTTTCTAGGGAAATTTTCAGATTCCTGTTCTCAGAAATCCTATAGTTAAGTTTTTCAAAACCAATAACTTCGCCTTTTTGATTTTTCATTAAAATAACTTCGTCGCCGGTTTCTTCGCAGAGATATTCCGAGGAGCGATCGCCAAACCACACGGTTAAGGTATTGCCCATCGGATCATAATAAACGTTTACTTCTGCCATAAAATTTCCCCTTCTTTAATTGCATCGGTGGGATAAGTGGTAATTAGGAAGCCATCACCATTGAGTTTTCGGATAATGGCACAGAGCCAACGTTTTGGTCGTTGAAATTGATAAAAAAGATAAACATTGGGATCACTGCGGCTACGTCGAATTTCATCAGGTTGGCTAAGGGTTTCTTGGACTAATTTTTCTTGTCCTTTCATTATAGGATGTTTTATCTGGGTGATAATTTCCCAATAGGTAACAGTGACGCAGATCGTACAATTAAGAAGGGTTAAAATCTCAAAAAATGGATCATTTTTGCTCATGTTTTGTCCTCATCAGCAAATTCTTAGTCAAGATGAAAACTGGCATCTTCGGGGGCGATAATTGTGACCGGAGAAATAGTCCCGACGGCCAATTTTGGCTGATTATAGAAACGATAACCGACGGTAAACAGGAAGATTAAGGGTCGTCGCAGTTTACCCAGGGAGTAAGAGCGAGATTTTCGGGCAGAATCAGGAAAAACAGTGAAAGAATGCAGAAAATGATTCATAAATTCCAGCTAAATTCTATAAACTGCGC
>NZ_JASJFF010000114.1:0-1889 GCF_030065435.1 Microcystis sp. M53603_WE2 | reverse complement strand
TGGCTATCATCAATGACGAGCTTAATAACTTGAGAAAGTTAATGGGGGTGCATGAAAAAGGATTACCTCATTTATTATGGAAGAATAAAGAGGACTTAAAGGACGAGCAAAAACAACAACTAGAAGTTATCTTAAAAGAACATCCCTGCTTGGGAATAGCCTGGGAGATGAAAGAAGAAATTAGACAAATTTATCAAAGTAGTAAAACGTTCAGAGGTGCTGAGAGAAAATTGGAAAAATGGATAAGAATAGGCGGAATATTATAGGAAAGTAGTGCCAGTATGATCGAGAAGCATTTGCCGGGTATTTGTAATTACTTTGAAAATCATACAACCAACGGATTAATTGAGGGAATGAATACCAAAATAAAGCTTATTAAAAGAATGAGTTATGGATTTACCAATTTTCAACATCTTCGACTTAAGCTGTTTGCTTGCTTTAATTCATAACAAAAATTAACACACGAAAACCAGAAGAGCCGAACAGCTACATTCAGTCACAATTGACGACAGTTTGTCTGGAGGCAATATAGCGCAACGTGTTCCCTCCTTGATGTTGAATGACAACTCGGTATCGGTATAATTACCGAATTCAACTCGGACTGGGAGACAAACATAATGTGGATTGGAAACTTCAGAAATCATCGACTTGCCTTCGGGTAGTTCACAAGATTGTTGAGAACTTTGATCAAAAGTTGTTTCTGTTTGAGTCCCAGTCATTGCCTTGGCTCTTTGACTTTCTAGACCTCTTATAGGTAATCGGATACCACCAACCCTAACCCATCCGTTTTCTCTTATAATACCTCTTCTACGGGGAGGTTTCTGTGAGCCGTAATGACATCGCATTTCAATTTCATCAATAGCTTCCTTTACTTTTTTAACCAATTCATCCTTCTCGAATATCAACTCTGCTGCTAACAAAAATTTAGGTCTGGTAGGAGAGATAACCAGCTTACCTTCGGATACATATCGATCAAAAGATTCATGAGAACTCATTTCTGTGCTATTCATAGTTATTGCCCCAGTTCTTGCAATTTTTTGACACCAATGTACTCTTCAACAGGATTTATCTCGCGGAACGGCTCAACAGAAGCTTGTAGGATATATCCGCCAGTTTGAGCAGGAACGCCAATATCAACGGGTCTTAATTTGGATTCAGGCGTGTTTGGAGGAGGCGACTCTACAGAAGATACAATCTCTCTTTCCTGAGTGAAAAGATTAAGAGTAAAGCGCACACCCTGAATTAATTTTCCTACCTCATCTACTAGCCCAATAAACGCCCGTATAATCTTCTCTGGTTCATACAAGAAGCAATCGTTGAGTACCATCAACAAACTTTTACCTTCAGTTATCTGATAACGATTGTTAGCATGGCAAAGCAAATTCTCAAGGTAGGCGTGAGCGTTTTTATCGTTAAAAAGTGATGTTAGAAGCGGCTAAATAGGATCGGTACAACAACCTCCCACAGAACCTAGCTTAATTATCCCACCATAGCCAAGGGTAAAACATTAAATTTTAATGTAATGCCAATTCGGAACCCCAGTGCGATCGCTGATCTTGTAGGTTGGGTTGAGGTGACGAAACCCAACACTACCTTTTTCCCAAATTACCACCCAATATCTGAGTTATAATCAATACCATCCATTCTACACCTTAATCAAATAACTTAACTTAAGTGGGTGGGTGGAATTAAATATAAGATGAACGTAGGTTAGGTTGAAGCATGAAACCCAACTCCCGCATGGGTTACGCTACCGCTAACCCATCCTACAAATGGCTCTTCGTTACTTGTTATGGTTCGATAGGGGGGCATAAATCGACTAAATCCTTATCTGGCAAGAGACTTAATTGATTAGTTCGCTCTAGATAAAAAACAATTGACAAAAATCG
>NZ_JASJFF010000021.1:0-1675 GCF_030065435.1 Microcystis sp. M53603_WE2 | reverse complement strand
GGGCAACAAAGCCTGAAACGACCGACTCCTGACGACCGGCTACTGACTCCTACCCCCAGGAAAAACTTTTTCAGCAGACCCTAGATAGGGTTGGCTGAATAAATCTAAAAACATTGTTCGATAGTACTTTTAGACCTTTAATCGTGCTTCGTGTCACTGAGCTTGTCGAAGTGCTGTTCTAGGTTGGTCGGGGCTTCGGCCGTGAGTTCAGCCGAACGGTTTCATCCCATCTGTAAAACTGAGGGTCTTCACCCCGACATTTGAGATAAATTAACCTAAAAATCCGCTCTCCGTGGCTAGATGTGGGGATAAATTGTAGAATTGTCATGACGAGAGCAAATAGGGAGGCAAGGGATTGTCAGTTGTTTTAATCATATTTAATCTTAAAATAGAGAATTGTCCCCGCTAAGATAAAAGTAACAAAATTAGCGACAATAATCGGTTTACTGCTCATATAAATCCCGTAGATTAGCCAAAGAAAAACCCCCAGACAAAAGCAAATAAACATAGTTAGGGACAAGTCCTTAGCCGAACGATAACGCCAAGTTTTAATCACTTGGGGTAAAAAAGAGACAGTGGTTAATATTCCCGCCACGATCCCGATTAGTTCAATAATATTCACCGCTTATCCTCTTGGCTTAGTTTCTCTCATTTTAAACTGTTGACTATCTAAATTACGCCTGACTTGAAAGAGGGTGTAGGGTGTGGGGTGTGGGGTGTAGGGAAGGAAACCTCTTTCATCTGTGGGGGTGAAAATTTTTTCATCGGGACTGACGACCGACTCCTAACCTCACCAAGAAACTTTTTCAGCAGACACTACTTATTGAGCGATTACTATCACCGAAGTGCCGATTTTTACCTTTTCAAATAAAGCCTTTATATCTCGATCGCGCATCCTGACGCAACCGTGGGAGACGGCCCGGCCGATGAGATTTTCTTGCGGTGTACCGTGAAAACCGATAAAATTGGCGCCATCGGTCCAAAATCCGATCCAACGCGCCCCTAAAGGGTTGTTTTTTCCCGATGGCACCAGTTGCCCGGTGAAAGGATGTTCCCAGACTGGTTCCCGCACCATCTGAATCACCCTAAATTCTCCCGTTGGGGTTTCCCAACCCGGACGACCGATCGCCACTGGGTAAGAAGCGATTATTTTCTGTCCTTGGTAAACAAAAACCCGTCTTTTTTTTAAATTCAGCAGCAAACGGGTTTCCGTTCGAGTTACCGTGGTTGCGGGAAGGGAATTGCCCGGACTAATGGGGGGATTGAGGAAAAATTCCCCTATTCCTAGACATAAACAGAGAATCGGCAGAAAAACTCGCATCTGATACCAGCAAAGTCAAAATTTTTTATCCGTATTCTAATCTGATTGTGAGGATGTCAAACCGTCGATATGGTGAGTGCGGGAGGGAAGGATAAAATCGCAGTCGAGTTGGGCTAATTCGGTTACCTAAAATGTCGGATGAATGCCCCCGCTAAATTTTTCGACAAGACATCAACCTTTGCGGGGGATGAAATCCGACCAGGATATTGACTGCGAAGCACGATTTTAATTCTACCATTTGTAGGTAAACTGTGTTATACTCAATTTATCCAGGGTCGAGGATTAATCGATGCTAGTCGTAGAAGCCAAGTTAAAAAACGGGACACCAGAACAATACCAAAGACAAGATGAAGC
>NZ_JASJFF010001338.1:0-3322 GCF_030065435.1 Microcystis sp. M53603_WE2 | reverse complement strand
CAACAACGATGATTTTCAGGTCACTCGCAATGGTCTTTTTGTCCGTTTAGAGCAAAATGGTGATGAGCGATCGATCCGCAGTCAACGCAGCCGGGACGGCAAAAAAATCGAATTTGAATTACCCGGGGCCACTTTACCCAGCAGTCTCACTGGTCAAACTATCCCCGTCAATCGCTATGGGGTCGGCGATATTCAATTCAGTCAGACCGCCAATCAACGAGCTAAGATTTCCCTAAGTGTTAGTAGAGATAGTCCCGATTGGCAAGCTCTCTATAGTCGTTTTGGTGGCTTGGTTTTACTGCCTAGGGGTGGTCTGGGTGCCGTGGATAATATCTCCTCACCTCCCCCCACTAGCGCCACCAATCCCAATCCTCGTCCCAACAATCCCCCCCCGAAAACTGCCAATAATCCCCCTTCTAGCAATCGTTTGGCCACGATCTCCTCGATCGATCTGACGGGCAATAACGATCGCCTCTTAATTCGCGCGGATTTACCCCTGAAAGCTAACGGCAGTGTTAACCGGGATGGTGTCTATGAACTACGCATCGAAAATGCTAAGTTAGCCGAGTCTTTTCGCGGTCCGCGCTTCGGCCGCTATAGTCCTATCTATCAATTGCGGGTACGTCAGGAAAGCGCCAATAAGGTGCTGATTTTGGTACAGACGGCCGTGGGTTTTCAACTGGGACAATTAACTCAATCGGACAGTCAAACCCTAGCCCTAGAATTGCTTTCCTCCCGCAATTCTAGCCCCCTTTCTCAGGTTCCTGACTCCACTACTATCCCTGTTCCTTTACCCCCCAATACGGGGCAATTTAACCCACCGCCGCGCCCTTCTAACCCCACTCCTAATCCCCCCCAACAACGCAATAGCCGCTTTCTAGTGGTGATCGATCCGGGCCATGGTGGTAAGGATCCGGGGGCGATCGGAATTGGTGGCCTTCAGGAAAAAAACGTAATTCTGCCCATTTCCCTAGAAGTTACCCGCATCCTGCAACAACAGGGCATCGATGTGCGTCTCACCAGAGATAGCGACTTTTTTGTCACCCTGCAAGGTCGCACGGATCTGGCTAACCAGATCGATGCCGATCTATTTGTCAGTATCCACGCTAACTCTATGGGTAAAGCACGACCGGATGTCAACGGATTGGAAGTTTATTACTTTGGCGATCGCCGTTTGTCGGATACCATCCATCGCAATATTGTCCGCAGTGTCGATATGCGCGATCGGGGGGTGCGTCGGGCCCGTTTCTATGTGCTGAGAACCTCCAGAATGCCCTCTACCCTCGTGGAAGTGGGTTTCGTCACCGGCGCTGAGGATGCTGCTAAATTAGCCAATGTCAACTTTCAACGACAAATGGCGGCGGCGATCGCTGGGGGGATTATTGAATATATTCAACGAAATCTCCGTTAATGATTAAATGATTGGAGCATTAGTTTACTAATCAAAAAATCCGTGTTTTAATATCATCAAATAAAGCTATTTTAGATCAGCGTTTTCCTCGATATTATCTATGAGAGAATCACAACTTAGTCCGATTGGTGTGTTTGATAGTGGCGTGGGTGGACTGACCGTTTTAAGGGAGTTGTATCGACAACTGCCCCAAGAATCAATTCTCTATTTCGCTGATACCGCTAGACTTCCCTACGGAACTCGTTCTAAAGGGGAAATTATCGAATTTGTCCGGGAAATTCTCACTTGGATGAGCGAGCGCCGGGTGAAAATGGTGATTATGGCTTGTAATACCAGTTCCGCCTTGGCTTTAGAAGAAGTACAGGCCGAATTTAAAGATTTACCAATTTTGGGGGTAATTTTACCCGGTGCCAAAACTGCCGTTAAACAAGGAAAGCGCATTGGGGTGATTTCTACCCCGGCTACGGCTAAAAGCAATGCCTATAAACAAGCGATTCAAGAAATCGATCCTACTGCCCAAGTTTGGCAAATTCCCTGTCCTGAATTTGTCCCTTTGATCGAGGCTAACCGCATTTTTGACCCCTACACCACGCAGGTGGCTAGGGAATATCTTCAGCCTTTACTAGCAGAAAATATTGATACTCTGGTCTATGGTTGTACCCATTATCGCCATCTTTCCCCGGTTTTACGTCGTCTTTTACCTAGTTCCGTGCGGTTGGTAGATCCCGCCGCTTCCGTTGTCCGAGCGGCGGAAAAAGAACTAGAATTATTAGGTCTAAAAAATCCCGAAACACCCCTACCTACTAACTTCGCAGTTAGCGGTGATCCTGACACTTTTGCTCGTTTATCTCGTCAATGGCTCGGTTTTTCTCCCAGGGTAGAAAAGGTTTATCTGCAATGTCGGGTGAAGACCCTCGGTTTTACCGATGGGATGAAACAAAGGCCAGTATAGAACAGCGAACCACAGCTAAAAATAAGTGTCTAGTCTCAAGAGCGAAATCTCGAATGACTTCTGACATTGTTAATGGCATTCTAGTTGCGTATTCCGAAGTGCGCTTGCTCTTCTTTTGGGGTCATTAGCCTTGGCAGTCTTTTTTCCTTTAAAGGTCTGGAAGTACTCACGAAAAATAGCTACCATATAAGTATAGCGGCTAGGGTAAACAACCGCTTGAAAAACCCCTGTAGTCTAATCACTACGCTATCTGCACCTTGACAATCAAAGATATGGGGTTCTACCTAGGGTTTGCGGCAAAAAGTTTTTCCTGGGGGCAGGGTGTGGGGTGTGGGGTGTAGGGTGTAGGGTTTTACCGATTTTGAGGTAGTCAGTTACCTAATTTTCAGGGAAAAAGTCCAGGAATTTTACCCCCGATCCCTCCAATGGTCGGCACTTTTTGAGGGAAAAAAAGTCTAAAAGCCTTATCCAACAAAGTTTTTAGATTTATTCAGCAAGCCCTACCTAATGTTCTAGTTTCTACCTGTAGGTAGGTAAAATCTTTGCAGGAACTAGACAAAGCAGTATTTGAAGCTAACACTTCAATTAAAGCAAATTTTGTAGAAATACAACTAGGGTGGGGCGCACCCAAAGTTAACGCTTGAGGAGAGAACCACCTCTGGGTTGAGAATCGCAAGGTACTTAGTCTAAGTGGACTCGGTGAATCAAGAATCCCTCGCTTGAGCGCGACGGGAGCGTCAACTGCCTGTCCCCGTTTTATAGCCGTCAGTCTTTTCAGCCCACATTCCGCACCCTAGTCGTTGAAATCAAAAGTTGCTCTAGCCCTTGTATAGTAAGACTTTTAGCGATTACTAAGAATTATGAAGTGTCACACTCTAGTCAGCGATCGCCAGCTTAATGAGAGTTGATCTCAATAATTTGGTATCAGAGCTATCAGATTTTTAGGGCTAATTGTGCAT
>NZ_JASJFF010001003.1:0-2356 GCF_030065435.1 Microcystis sp. M53603_WE2 | reverse complement strand
TAAGTTTGCTGGAGGGTTTCTAGAGTGGGAAAAAACAGCAGTTGATTGCTAATTCCTCCCGGTACAAGGGTTAATATTCGCATTTTATCTGGATATACCTGAATCGATCAGCTTAATTTTAGCAGTGTCCCTCGTTATTCATTGAACCTCTTGTAAAAATCACAAATTGTCCTGAGAGTTAGGAGTCAGTAGCCAGTAGCCAGTAGTCAGAATTGTGGGCTTTATTGATATAATACTTGTCTATTGTCTTTTTTCTACTCCTCTGTCTCCTCTCGACCGCCTCGGAGTCTCCTCACCTAAGGGAAGATTTTTGATTTTTGCAGGATATCTTAACTATTACCCGAAGGATTAGAACCGTACATAGCATTTAAAACCAAAGCGGGGTCAACGTATTGATTGCCGTACATCAGTCCCCAGTGCAGGTGTGGTCCGGTGGTGCGTCCGCTCATTCCCACTCTAGCCATGCGGGCCCCTGCCGGTATATCCTGACCGAGAGTAAGGACGATTCCCCCTGACCTATCAATCAAAAAAGTACCGCGGCTATCGGATTGAACCGAACCCATGAGATGACAATAAATATGTGTCCATTGACCGGATTGCATCTTAATCATGGTGCCACAGCCTGTATGATCCGATAACTCGACGATTCTGCCGGTCCACCAATTGCGAATATAACTGCCCAAGGGTGCGGCCAGATCTAACCCGGCATGAAATTGTTGACTGCCATCCATGGGAGAGGAACGATAACCGAAACCAGAGGTATAGGTTTGAAAGTTTTCCACGGGGAAGGAGGCCCCGGCCCAAGCATTTTGAGCTATGAGGGTGGGATTAGCTTTAACGGGGTGTAAACGGTCAAATCCTAGAGAAATTAACGTTACAAGACAGCTAATCGCTAAAAAACGCAGGAATTTAACAGGCAGATACTTGAGCATGAGACTTACTCCAAACACCACAATTCAATATACCGCTAATTTTACCGGCGGCTTTTAACCGATATTTTAGTTATGTTTTGAGTTATTATTGACGATTGGTTAGCAGTTGACAACATTTCCCCTCAGGCTGCCAATTCCCCGACTCCCCCACTTAATTTTTATTTTTTACTGACTTGTAAGTAGGGAGGCACAATTATTTGTAGGATGGGTTAGCGGTAGCGTAACATGAGCGGGCGTCGGGTTTCATGCTTCAACCCAACCTACGTTCTCCGTTCATCTTATATTTAATTCCACCCACCCACTTACCATGTTAGACCTAAAGCAAATTAGAGAAAATCCAGAGGAAGTACAGAAACGCTTAGATAGTCGGGGAGGGAGTTATGATATTGCCCCTATTCTCCAGTTAAATCAACAACAGAAGGCTTTAGAGCAAGAACGCAGCAGTTTACAGGCCCGGGGTAACGAAATCGGTAAACTGGTGGGACAAAAAGTTAAAAGTGGCAGCGATGTCAACAGTCCCGAAATTTTGGCAATGAAAACAGAAGGAAACGAGATTAAAAGTAAACTAGCTCAATTAGAACCGCAGGAAAAAGAGATTAAAGCGGCCATTGACCAAAAAATCTTAGATTTACCCAATTTACCCAGTGAAACCACTCCCATCGGTAAGGATGAACGGGAAAATGTCGAAGTCAAACGCTGGGGAGAGGAATATAAACCCACCAACCCGAATATTTTGCCTCACTGGGAAATTGGGGAAAAATTGGGCATTTTAGACTTTGAACGGGCAGTAAAGATCGCCCAGAGTCGTTTTGTTAATCTTATCGCGCTCGGGGCAGCCCTAGAAAGAGCTTTAATTAATTTTATGCTCGATCGCCATATTGTCGCCGGTTATACAGAAGTTTTACCGCCAATTTTAATTAATAGTGACTCCCTGCGCGGGACGGGACAACTGCCGAAATTCGCGGAAGAAAGCTTTAAATGTCGAGATGATGAGCTTTGGTTAGCACCAACGGCAGAAGTACCTGTAACTAACCTCTATCGCGATGAAATCCTCTCATCGGAGCAATTACCGATCAAACACTGTGCCTATACTCCCTGTTTTCGTCGAGAAGCGGGCAGCTATGGCAAGGATACGAGGGGCTTGATCCGTTTGCATCAATTTAATAAGGTGGAAATGGTCAAAATCGTCCATCCTGACGATTCTGCTCAGGAACACGAAAGTTTAGTCGCTAATGCAGAGGCAATCCTGCAAGCTTTACAGTTGCCCTATCGGGTGATTGAATTGTGTAGCGGTGACTTGGGTTTTGCGGCCGCTAAATGTTATGACTTAGAAGTGTGGCTACCTTCGGCTAATACCTATCGGGAAATTTCCAGTTGTTCTAATTTTAGAGACTTTCAGGCACGACGGGCAAATATTCGCTTTA
>NZ_JASJFF010000810.1:0-6486 GCF_030065435.1 Microcystis sp. M53603_WE2 | reverse complement strand
GAAATATTATGGAGATTTTTAAAATATGAATGGATTGAATTTAGCGCCTATAAAGACCGAAAGAGCCTCCTCGCTTACGTTAAAAAAGTGCTGGACAATTTTGGAGGCGAGTATGTAATTAATTTTGCCTAGGTACTTAACGAGGAAAAGGCTAAAAGATTTCAGGATCGAGCGAATCAAGTGCTAAGGGAATTATTTGATCGAGAATTTAGCGATTAGTTCCTATTATCGGTTATCAGTTATTAGCTATCAGTTAAAACCGAAACAATTGCGGTTTTGAACTGTCAGTTATCGGTTATCAGTTGTAAGTTTTTTGTAAGTTTTTTGTAAGTTAATCACGAACTATCCTTGCTATGATGATGTTTCCTTAGTTTTCCGATAGTACGCTATAGGTTCATTGTCAAAATTAATCGCTTTATGATACCCTATGGATAGGCAGAAATTCAGGATGAGAAGATGAGAAAAAAGGAAAAAAATGTTTCCCTTGTGGCCAAAGTGTCCCCTAGCATGAAAAATCAGATTTTTGTGATCGCCGAAAAAAGGAACGAAACGGCAGCCACGGTCATGCGTGAGATGATCCGAGAATGCTTGGACAAGTTAGAAGTCGCATAAAAACAACCACTCCCGAAGCTTCGCAGGCTAGGGAGCGGTACAAAATATTTTCCAATACAATGAATAATACCAGAAAATCACCACAAAAGTCAAGCATTCCCCTGAATGCCACGGGATACCACGATAAAAGCATTACCAGCCCAATAGAAGCCTTACTAAGTAGAATAAAGGCTAATTTTGGCTTAAATTGCCAGAATGACGCGAATTTTGCGGCACGGGTAGGGTTAGCCACGGCACAAAAAATCAGTTTTTTAGGGGGTGTGGGATGAATCACCTCCGGATACTAGAGAATGTTCTCAAAGAAGCTTCGCGGTCTTTTGGGACGTTAGAACTAATCGCCCTAACAGCGACCCATATCTCTGAATACTGCCAAAATAGGCAGGAAAAGCGAGAAGCTTATCGAATAGCGGCAAAAATCATTAAATGCGATGCTAAACAGCTAAAAGCTATCTGTGAGAAGCTTGATCAGCTTCAATCCCAGATAAATTTTGATTTTGATTTTTTTGGGGGTGTAGGCCATGAGTAGAAGTAAGCTACACCCTTTTAAAGGCTCTAACTCATGCCCAATCTGTGGCGAAGCTGACAGCGATTGTCGCTACTCTACCGATGGGGAATTGGTTCTATGTCATTCTCACATCGGCTTTGACCCCAATCATCCTGATTGGCATTTTCTGGGGGATTCCAGTAATGGGGTGTGGGGAAAATTTGTTCCCAGAAAAAGCGAAGCATTCGATCGCACGGTCTGGTTAGAGAAAAAATTACAGCGAGAGATCGACCGATTAGAACGGCAAAAAGAACACGCTAAGAATGCCCTGAGTATTCCAGATAGAGACAAGGCTCTAAGAAAGTTATCCCAATCGCTAGGGCTGTCACGCCGGCATCGACAAGCGTTACTCGATCGAGGGCTGTCTGAGAGTCAGATAGAGACGGGTTTATTTTTCAGCATTTACCCTAATGATGATGTTCCCCCCGGCATTCCCCCCAATTTACCCGGCGTGAATAATGGGAAGATAGCGGCTGGCGGGGTCGGTATCGCTTGCCTTGCCTTTGATAGCGAGGGCCGGGCGATCGGATACCAGATAAGGTTAGAGAATGTTACCGATTCAAAATACAGATGGGCTAAGGGTTTAACTTCCAGTCACCTACCCGATGGTGAACTACCGATCACCCATATCCCCAATGGCAAGGATAACGGTCAAGTCTGGTTAAGTGAGGGGATACTTAAACCTTTTGTCGCTGCCCATAAGCATGGGCTTAATGCCATAGGTGCAGCCGGTGGGTATTTCTCAGGTGCTGCTAATCAGATTAAGAATGCGATCGGACCCTATCGACAATTAATTTTATGCCCGGATGCCGGTGACATAAATAACCCTCAAGTGATGCTGAGATGGTCTAAAGAGATTAAATTTTTGGAATCTCTAGGGAAGTCGGTATTAGTCGCATTTTGGGGGCAAAAAACCAAAGATGATGATGATATTGATGAGATAGGGAATCTGGAATCAATCGAATTTATCACGCCTAGCCAATTCCTTGAAATGGGAAAAAGCGATCCTTTACCATTCTGGGAAAAGGTTAAAAGATTAGTAGCGAGAGATCGGAAAAAAAATAGAAAACCCTTACCCTCACCCTTACCAAATAATCGAGAGGCAAAAATCTATGACCGCTCTAATCGATTAAATGAATGGGCATCGGGTAAATATATCTTAGATACGTCTCCCACTGGAAGCGGTAAATCTTATGATGCTGGCAAGGCAACCCCTGAGATGATGGGAGTTACAGACATTATTTATGTCAACAATGACCCTCGAAATGTCTCAACCCCAACGTTAAAAGATTGGCCAATATTAGAGGGTCGTCACGCCGGTTTATACCGTAACGAATTGGGGGAAATACGGACACGAAAAAGGAAAGACTCACTTGATAGATTCCAAGAGAAAGATTTACGGGCTAATTGTGCTAGACCCTTTACCCATGCGGCCTTAGCCAATCAAAATATAAGCCACGGAATAGAATCAGCTACTATCTGTCAGGGTTGCCAGTTCCTTGAGTTATGTCGGTCTGGCAAGGGGGATTATGATTATCTACAAAAGCGTGCGATTGCACTACAATCTAAGCGATTAATAGCTCACCCGGCAAGCTTGCCTAATCCTAAGTCGTATGACCCCGAAAATGGTTTCGACTATGGGAATACGACCCTAATTTTCGAGGAAAGTGAACTAAGCGCTAACACTACCAAAATAGTTAAGGTATCAGTGAAAGATATTACAGCCTCGATCGCATCCTTAGCGGAAAAGGATAGTGATCTTTTCCTATCTCTTAAGCCTTTACTGATTGCCATTAAGAAGCTAATAGCAGAAAAGCAGTCTAATCGCTATGGTTTCGATGGGAAAACCTTAAGAGAGAAGCTTTTAGGCTTAATTCCCAATGATATAGATTTAAATCGCCTAAAATCAGCATTAACCCCTGATTTAAGCTTTCTTGATCCAATCTCTGAGATGGGGGAATCAATAGCAGATATGCCGGCATCGGTCCGCCGGGCATTCGCTGAAAAGGATAGCAATTTAGCGGAAAAAGCCGAAAATGAGACATTAAAGCAGTGGCTACCTGAATTAATTGATTCTTTGCAAGGTAGAGGCTATTTATCGCTTAATCATGGTATTTTATCGGTTTCTTTTGTTGATTCTCGATTCTTAGCGATTATAAATGAGGCCGCTAAAATCATTTTCTTGAGTGCCACGGAATCGCTCGAAAATCTTGAGGCCCGAACCGGCTTAACAATTGATCTGATTACCACTGGGGGGGATATTCCAGAAAATATCAATTTTATCCAAGTGATCGACTTAGGCCGAATGGGTATTAATCGGGGGGAAGGTCAAAAGCGACGATCTAAAGTCATCCTTGACCATTATCGGGAAACCGACCCCAATAACACGGCTGTCATCCGATTCCAGTCTCACTGCAAGGATGAAGATGACCAGACAAGTCTTAAGCATTTTGTCAATTCGCAGGGAACTAACTTAATCGCGGGTGTTACCCGTCTGATCATCGACGGTTTACCATGCCCTAACCTTGAGTCACTAAGGCATGACTACGCTGTTAGCACGGGTTTAAACCCCTATGGTGAGGACTTCGATCGCTATACCCGTCATCGCATTCTATCCATCATCAAGCAAGAGATAGGAAGGTTAAGGGCTAATCTTTACCCAGATCGAATTTTCGAGGTTGTACTGCTTACCGATTATGATTTTAGCGGCCTTATCCCCCCTAACCAGATTAAGCAGGTCAAGGCCCATGAAATCACCCCGGATGCTGAAAGTGTCAAAGAACGGACTAACCGGCTAATAGGTGAGGCTGCTAATCGGTTGTGGGAAACCGGGGAAAAAGTAACCGAACGTGCGATCGCTACTGTAACCGGCATGGCACGGACTACGATTAACCGGTGCCGGGCATTCCTTGATGAAATTTTGGCCACATTTACTATAAGTAACCCTAATAGCAATTGTGGCCAAGCTGAAACCCTTACCCAGACCGACACAGACCTAATTAATGATGCTACGGTTTACCTAGAGGCCGCTAGTGAGGACTCACTCCTAACGGAATTTGGGAACATCCTAGAGGTACTCGATCGCAATCAGTGGGCCGCCCTATGGGGATTTATACCTATTCCGATAAGAGATAAGCTTCTTAATCAGCTTTTGGCGATTGCAACTTAATCACTAATCATACTCAAAACTCAAAACCGAAAAAATTGCGTATTTTTGGGCATTTTACCCTTGAGAAATGTTTCAGAGCTAATCGGGGTTAGGGTAGTAAACCTTATAAAAAATTCTAAGCGCTGACTAATCTAGCTCGTCGAGAGCGAACCAGTTCTGGGATATAAGTGTTCTTGTCATCTTGTCCTTGAAAACCAAGCCTTTCGTACACAGAGCCGCCAATGCCAGGTATCACCTCACCGTCTGACGTTCGCTGATCATCTTTTGCAAAATATATGAATTCAAATTTATTAGATATTTTTGGTTCAAATTCAATTTTTAATTTTTCTTCTGCATTAATATACATTACTGGAGCTACGATTAAAATTTTATTTGGATTAATTTTTTGAATTAAATTGACAAGGTTTGTTTTGACTACGCAAGCTCCAGAAATAATAGACTTAACAATAATCAAATAATCGATATTGCTGGGGCTGGGTTCCTGATATTTTTTTAGAATTGGAGCTACTTTTAAGTCGCTAATTCCAAAAGGAGAAAATCTTTTGTTCCAAAAACAAGCATATCCTATGTTAGAAAAATGGTTCTCTAACTGTAGGATAATGCCTTTTGCTAAAAAATCAGCATCTTCAACGGTAGAGGCTAAATATAGGCTATGGGGTGAGCTATCGATAACTCTATTTAAAATTATTTGCCCGAGCTTATTACCGAGTTGTTCCATTACTTCACGATACCTTTCAGGTTCAATACTTTTATTTGCTAAAATTTCAAGGTAGGTAAGGATTGTGCGATCATTGTTAACAAAATTAGATGTTTGTCTGGTCATATTAAAAACTTCTCCAAGTCTTCAAAAGAGGTGGGCTGAAATTGCTTGATTAAATCTTGAATTTTTTTGAAATTTGAACTTTCTATATCATGATATATGGTTCCCGTATCTAAACCATCAGCATAATCCCAATGCAAAAATCCCTTAGAGACATTATACTGGAATCTGGGAATCCGATCCAAAATACTTCGCATTCCTGGATCTAGCTCAATATCCGAACTAAACAATCGGATGTATGATGGCTGGGTAGTTTGGGCTTTGTGTAAAAGCTCGCTCACCGAAACTTCTGACGTATCTATTGAATACCAAGCTCCCAATAAAACGGTCGCAACACATTCGATTTTGTCTGGCTCAGGCTTGTCAAAAGCAGATAGATAACTTATCGATTCCTTAAAATCAGGCATTGCTTCTATTATTTCATTTATGTTTTTTGAATAATAAAAATAAAATACAGAAGTGTAGTTTTTTATTTCGCTAGGAATGGTTTTACTAAGATGAATTTGTTGTGTTTTGTTGTTGGTAACTAAACATAATTGAGTTTCTTCTAACTTTATTGTTTCATTAATTCTGTACTGCGAGTAAAAATCATAAGCGATAGATTTTAATGTATCGGAATTTCCCCAAGAAATACCTTTTTCTTTGTTTTTTAATTGATAATGTATTCGTAATTTTGGAAAATCAATTACTAAATCATCTACAAAAGTTTTGAGTTGACTAAAAAATTTAGCATCAATGCCTTCTTCAACTATCTGTTTAGCTATTTCGCTCAATTTGTATATGGCAAAAAAATCCTCGTATTCTTTTCCTTTATTATTGTTGGTTCCTCCTCTATTTTTATTTTTGATATACGTTAAGGCATCTTCACCAAAAATTGTTTGAATTAATTCGTCTGTGTACATAATTTTTCAGAAAAATAAGAAATTATTTGATTATTTCATTGAATCCCAAGCCTCTAGAACTAGGCGATGGATGCTGTATTCACCGTACTTCTTTATCTTGTGGTTCTCTTGGGTTTGGTAGGTAAAATGTATTCTAAGATACATTCTTCATAGCGAGGGGGTGGAATGAACCACAAAGACACAAAGTACACAAAAATTGATCGATCCTATGTAAGTTAAACTTATCACACAGAACCTAAAAGAGCTATCTCGTTGTTCTTGAGGACTTAATATTAGGCATTTTCCTACTGGGAAGTGATGGTTCTTCGTTACTTAGTATGGTTCGATAGGGGGGCATAAATCGACTAAATCCTTATCTGGCAAGAGACTTAATTGATTAGTTCGCTCTAGATCAAAAATAATTGACAAAAATCGCCAAATGCCTTTCTATATAAGGGTT
>NZ_JASJFF010000253.1:0-44486 GCF_030065435.1 Microcystis sp. M53603_WE2 | reverse complement strand
TTGCATAACACAAACCGAAGAGCCTTTATTGTAAACCAATCTTACACAGCCCAAAGTGCGCCGCAATAGCGACTCTTGTTCGGGTGTGGGGTAAAATCGAAACGAATAGGCTTTTTCCATGTCTCACATTCTAGCATATATTTCGTAAATGTTCTAATATTTAACAGTAAAGCCGTCGTAGAACGACGGGGTTTCAGACCCAAATTTTCGATGACTGCGATAATCATACCGTTACTGCGGTTTAGCACTCTGTGTAAGGTTTTTACGACCTAAGAGTAGATATACGGAAGGAACAAAATATAACGCTATTAAAGTGGCGCCACCTAACCCACCAACAATACTAATCGCAAGAGGTGGCCAAAAACCACTGGGATCAAATAATAAAGGGATAAACCCGATAATCGTGGTTAAGGTGGTTGCTACCACATGACGAGTAGCTCGCATAACCACATTTCGAGTTGCTCGACGTGAACCAAGGCTGGCTTGAGCATCATGACGCAAAGCGTCAAGAATTACGATTGAATCATTAACACAGATTCCTAACAGTCCAATGATCCCTAAAATCGCTGTAAACCCAAAAGGATAATTAAACAAGGCCAATGATCCTAAGCCTAGTCCTAAGGATAAAATCGCAACAAGAATAATAATACTTGCCATACGGAAAGAATTAAAAGTGAGGACTAAACTGGCCACCATAACGATCGCTAAAACCCCAAGAGTTGCAATCAAATTACTTAAAGCATCCTGACGTTCTCCTTGTTCTCCGCCAAAATCCCATGAATAACCATAGGGTAACTGAAAATTACTCATTTCTAATCGTTTTTCAAACTCAGAGAGTACTTGTTCCGGTAATACACCAGCCGGAATAAAACCCTGTATGGTATTCATCCTTTGGCCATTACGACGTGAAATAGCAACAATATCGGGGACAATTTCCACATTTCCCACCGCTGATAAGGGAACAATTGTCGATGAAGTTGCAGAATTTCCTGAAGATAAGAGGTTTAATGAGCTAATTTCAGCTAGATTGCTCCGTTGACTATTAGAAGTCCGAACTCTCACAGGTAGTTCTTTTGTTCCTTCTAAAATCGAGCCTCCGACTGTTCCCTCTAAACTGGTGTCTAATTGACGAGCAACGGCTCTTTTATCTAACCCTGCTAAACGTAGCTTTTCTTCATTAAGATTGACAGCTAATTTGGGCAAACTTTCGCTTAAAGTGGCGCGAGTATGGATAATATCAGGGGTTTTAGCTAATTCGGCGCGAACTTGATCGCCTAAAGCCTGTAATTGGGCTAAATCTGACCCATATAAGCGTAATTCAATCGGTGCATCAAAAGGAGGACCCTGTTCTAATTGTCGGACAATAATTTGCGCTTGGGGAAAGGCTTGATCTAATTCTTGCTGTAAGGTGCGAATTAACGCACCCGACTTGACGTTTTTCTGAAGTTGAACAATTCCTTGAGCATAATTAGGAGATTGTTCTCGATTTTGTAAGACATTGTAGTAAAAAGAGGGCGCACTTTTCCCAATAAACCATTGAACGTCTTGAATTTCAGGATGCTGTAAGATTAACTTTCGGGCTTGCATCACTTGAGACTGGGTTTCGGGTAAAGACGCACTGATGGGTAATTCAAAGGTTAAATGAAATTGTTCGCGATCGGTGGGGGGAAAAAACTGTTGTTGTAGGGTAGGAAAGCTCATAAAACCCCATAAGGGAAGAATAAGAATAAGGGCGATCGCTAATAAGGGACGTTGAAAAGTGCGATCTAAACTCCACTTATAAAGATAGGTTAAACGAGAATGGGTAAATCCGCTTTGCCACCAATATCCATTTGTGGGGGTTGGTTGCCAATGATGTAATCTTCCCGCTAAGGCAGGAATCACGGTGACAGATAGAATAAACGAGCTAATTAGGGCTAAAATTACGGTTACTCCAATCGTTCCCGTAAATTCTCCAGTTGCTCCTGAAGCGGTAGCAATGGGCAAAAAAGCGATAACACTGGTAAAGGTAGAAGCGAGTAAGGGAATAAAAATATGATGTACGGTAGTAGCAACGGCTTTGAGCGGTGATATACCTTCTTCTTCTTTTAAAGCCATTTGCACCTCATCAACCACAATAATCGCATTATCAATTAATAATCCCAAAGCGATAATTAACCCTGTCACCGAAATTTGATGTAGGGGAATGCCTAACACCTTCATACTGCCAAAAACCATCAAAACTGATAAAGGAAGGGATGTTCCCACGATTAAAGATGATTTCCAGCCCATGATCACAAAGGTGATCCCAAAAACTAAGACAGCCCCCATGATCAGGTTTGATAAAACCGAGTCCAGTTGTTGCTGCACATAACGACTTTGATTAAAGATAATGTGTAGGCCAATTCCTTGAGGAAGGTTTTTTTCAAATCTTTCTAACTTAGCCTTGGCGACTGTCATCCAAGAATCTAAGCGTCTATCAGATTCCACAAAAGCAGTAATTGCGATCGCCCGTTTTCCCTTAATCATCGCGACTTCTCTGGGCGGATCTTCAATTCCTTTACTAATATTTGCAATATCACCTAATCGCACTACTTGACTAGACGAACCTGATTTAATTGATAAACGATTTAAACGGTCTAAAGAATCTAATTCTCCTTCAATTTCCAGCAATAAGTTACTTTGTTCGCTTCGTAATTGGCCGGCAGCAACTTTGGCATCACTTTCTAAGATTTGTTGAGATAGGGACTGTATGGTTAATCCTAAATGGGTTAATTGTTGGGGAGCAACTTCAACTCGAATTTCCTCCGTAGGATTGCCAAATAATTCAACTTTTTCTGTTCCTTCAATTAACCGTAAATCATCTTCTAATTCTTGCGCCCAACGGCTCAAAATGCCATAATTCGGAGGGCTTGATAATTGCCAAGTTAAAGCAACAATTAAGGCGTTGGCTTTGGGTTTTGATTCTTCAAATTCAGGGAGAGAAGTTCCCGATGGTAATTGAGAAACAGCATCATTGACTTTATCACGAATTTGTGACCAAACGGGATCAACATCGGTAATTTGGTCATTTAATTCAATGGTAATGCTGGAGAAGCCAAGCTGAGAGGTAGAATCAATATTTTGAATTTCTTCGACTTCTAGTAAAGCTTGTTCTAATTTATCAGTAACTAGCGTTTCTACTCGTTCAGGGGTTGCGCCTGGAAATTGGGTGTTAATGACCGCAAAACGAGGGGTTAATTCGGGATCTTCCATACGAGGTAAACTGAAAAAGGAAGATAAGCCCCAAACGGCGATCGCCAAAATAGTTAAAACTAATAATCGGACGTTTTTATAAAAGATGGAAGACATAGGAGAATGATGAATTAAGAATTGAGAATTATGAAGTTCGGGGGAGAAAGTAATAAGTAATAAGTAGGGTTTGCGGCAAAAAGTTTTTCCTGGGGGCAGGGTGTGGGGTGTAGGGTGTGGGGTGTAGGGTTTTACCCATTTTCAGGTGGTCAATTACCTAATTTTCAGGGAAAAAGTCCAGGAATTTTCTCCGCGATCACTCCCAGATCTGGTACTTTTTGATTTCCCAAAAGTCTAAAAGTCTTACCCAACAAGGTTTTTAGATTTATTCAGCAAACCCTAAGTAGGGAGGCACAATTATTTGTCGGATGGGTTAGCGGTAGCGTAACATAATCGGGCGTTGGGTTTCATGCTTCAACCCAACCTACGTTCTGCTCACTGTTTACTGTTTACTGATTTTTACCTTTTGCCCCGAAATAATGCGATTTGTGCCATTAGTAATCACTTTTTCGGTTCCGTCTAATGTTCCTCGCACGAGAACTCGCTCCCCATCGGTGTATAAAACCTCCACATCCCGACGTTCTACGACAAATCCTTGGGCTGCATTCCCATCTCCTAGGACATAAATCGACCATAATCCTCGAATTCCCTTAACAAGAGCGGTACTAGGTAGCCAATAACCCGAAGTATTAATGTTTTGTTGCCATTTCCAGGTGACAATTTGTCCAGTGGTTAGCAGCGGTGAGGTAGCCTCGCCGCTACTTCCTGCTCCTTTAACTTGAAAAACCACCGTCACGGTACGACTGGCAGCATCTAGTTCAGGTAAAATTGCCTTAACGGTCGCTGAATAAGATTTTTGGTCAATTTTTAGGGTTTGTGATTGTCCGATCTTAATCTCAGAAGTCAGGGACGTAGGAACACCAATATGGGCTTTAACGCCGTCTAATTGTACCAAACGCACCACCCCTTGACCCGCTTGTACCGCCGTTCCTTGATCGAGATAACGTTTTTGAATTTTGCCCGAAAAAGGGGCTTTAAGAACGGTCTTTTCTAAATCAAGTTCAATACTAGCTAAACGACTATCTAGCTGTTTAATAGCTGCTTTTTGGGCTTCAATCACTTCCCTGCGAGTCCCTGCTAACAACTCATCCAGTTGACTTTGAGCCTGTTTAACCCTTGCTCGCTGTTGAGTTAAGATTTCAGGGCGTGTTCCTGCTAATAGCTCATCTAATTGGCTCTGGGCTTCATTAACCCTTGCCTGTTGACTATCCATATCTGTGACCACTTCGTCAAACTGTTCAAGAGAAATAGCCCCTTGCGTATAAAGATTCTGTCGTCGCTCCCGTTTACTACGAGCCAAAGCTAATTGTGCTTGCAGGGTTTTCAAACGCGCTTGGGCTGCCGCAATGGTTTCAGTGCGAGGTCCCACTTCCATCTCTTGTAGTTGAGCTTTTTCTTGAGCCAAATTTGCTTGGGCTGCGGCAATCGTTTCAGCACGAGAACCCGCCTCCATTTCCTTTAATTGTGCTAAAGCCTGTTGTTTTTGGGCTAATAAGTCTTGTGTTTGGGCGATTAATTGACGGTCATCTAAACGAGCAAGGGGCGTTCCTTGATTCACCCATTGTCCTTCTGTCACCAGCAGTTGAGTCATTGTTCCTCCTCGTTCAAACCCTAAATCACTGGTATTTTGAGCGACAATTTCCCCAGTGTAAGTTCGAGACTGTTGATAAGCATTGACCTGTACTAGCCGGTCAATTTCAACGGGGAGAAGATGTTCATTTTCGGCAACCGAAGGGGCGATTGGTTGAGTTGGTTGACTCATTGACCCAATCCCATAACCAACTCCTAACAATAAAAGTCCCCCAAGATACCATCGCCGAACCCCTTGGAAACGGCGTTTTGATTGTTTTTGAGGTTCAGAAGAGGTGGCAGTGATTTTTAGGGGATATTCCGACATAGGAGGTGACATAGGATGGTTATCTGGCATAAGTCTATTCATTAAAGAATTTAACGTGAAGACGGGGATGGGTCTCAGCTTATCTACAACTGCTGTCCTATTCTTTCCGAATTTTATTTTTCAAACGACACCCTACGGCAATAATGCCTAAACTCATTAAGCCAAGGGTAACAGAAGGTTCAGGAGTCGAAACAATTCTCAGTTGCAGGGGAAATTGAATAGAAACCACGGGATTTAATGGGCCAATTGAGGGATCGATAAAAACGTCATCTGGGACAACGGCGGCATCTTCACTGACTAATTGTACTTTATTAGAACCCACATCGACTAAGAAAGCATTGGCTAATCCGTCAAATTCTCCGAGCAGGCCAGCTACCTTAGAAACACTAAAGGGATCACTAATAATCGCTTCAGAGTCATCATCAGGAGCGGTGGTTGCGCCATATTCTAAGAATGAATAAATATCGCTATAACCAAAGCTAAGAATTTTAGTGTTGTCCAACAATAAAAAGCTTTCCACTTCCTTAGGATTAGCGGCATAAATGCGTTCTTCTAGAGAAGACGTAGGAGAGGAAAAATAGTTCTCTCCATTAATATCATTTCCTAAATTCCAACTCTTGGTAAAATCCCCGTTTTTAGGACCAAAACTAAACCCAATACGATCGACATTAATACTGTTATTGGTGAGGAAAGTCGCAAAGTTAGAAAATCCTGTAATATTATTTAACAATGTGGCGGCTCGGGTTGCTCCTAAAGGATTAACCAAATTTTCGGGACTAAAATCAATCCCCGCAGCATAATAGGGGGCTGGATTTCTGGGTGAATTTAAAGCGGTTTCAGTGTGACCGGCGCCATAGCCCACAAATCCTTGAGGAGTCGGGTCTGTTCGTTTTCCAAATAACCGCAAACAGTTATTAGAAGCAATAGGCCGAGTTGCAATAAATTGGATGGAACTAAAATCAAATAAATCACCTGTTTCACAACTAGCAGCACGAGTGGGAAGGGGAGCTAATAAAGTGGCTGTTCCAGCGGTAGTTAGCCCAAGCAATAAAGCAAAATGACGCATAGACATGAGTTTTTTCCTAATTCAAAATAGAGAGATTATGAAAAACCTTTTGTGGTTTTTGCTGATCAGCATACTTCTAAATTGCTGAAGATTAGAGATTTAGATAGATTAATTTTAGATTTGATGATTAAGTTTTTTTAAGTTCAATCTATCTAGACATCATCTAAGTAGGGAGGCACAATTATTTGTAGGATGGGTTAGCGGTAGCGTAACATAATCGGGCGTTGGGTTTCATGCTTCAACCCAACCTACGTTCATCTTATATTTAATTCCACCCACCCACTTATATCTAGTTTAAAATAGGAAAGTCCTCAGCAAAATGGAGAATCTTTGGCAGAAGACGACTTTGACTGCGATTAACAGCCCGAAGGTATCGACTAATGTGAATCTCTTTCTTCCTTTGGCTCTTCGGTTTGTGTTATGCAATGGACTGGGGTTATAAAAGATGGAACCCTTATATACAAGGGCATTTGGCGATTTTTCTCAATTGTTTTTGATCTAGAGCGAACTAATCAATTAAATCTCTTGCCAGATAAGGATTTAGTCGATTTATGCCCCCATATCGAACCATACCAAGTCCCGAAGAGCCCTTCCTTTAATCCGTTTCCCCGCATCATAACCCACCTCTTGATTAATCATCGTGGCGGTTTTGACCGATTGGCTGTCTAAAACTCCCGCGCTCGCCGCCGTTAGATGACCTTCCATCGTCCTGACGTAATCCCGGAGACAGTTATGGATTTTCAGCCATGTTCCGTCTTGAGTCCACTTTCTCAAGTAGTAGTAAGCTAAGACGCATCTTAACCGCCTATCCTTAGATTAGCTAAATCTCCCCTAATCCCTTTACTTTTGCCTCTTGCAAGAGTGCAAGAGTGCAAGAGTGCCTCATCTCAACAAGCAATTTAAATGCGCGGGCAGCTTATACTGTCCCGTCAGGCGGGTAGTCCTGGGGCAGCCACCGCCACGCGCATTACCTACAGAGGACGTAAAATAGGGCGTTGATGACACCGATGCAAAAGTTAGTTCGGGTCTAGGTTTTAAGAAATTCCGCCCAAGAAGATTCATATCTCAAATCAGCAACGCCTTGCATGACTACTTACTATAATTTGAAGTGCGGAATGTGGGTTTTAAAAATTTGCGGAAAGACGCATCTCCGCTTGTAGATCAAAGACAAGCTCAATACAACACTTTCCGAGACGGAACATCCCATGCAATCACCGAAAGGCTTACTGTATAAGCACTTCAACCCTAGTAGTTGTACTTGAGCGATCAGCCAAGTGCTGTAATTTCCTTATCAAGAATTAAGAAGATCAGGAAATCAGTTTTGTCTGTGATGGAGTGAAAACCATCTTTTGTCAAAAAATTATCTATTTTGAAAATTATAGGAACAGTCTCATGCTTTTAACTCCAAACTGTAACCCTCTTAACTCCCTTAACTTCTCTCATTCTACGACTAACTTTCTTAATTCCGTCCCTCAGCAAGAAATAGCTGAATCCATATCTGTTATTCAATATTTAATCAATCAAATCCCTGAATCTGTATTGTGGATCGATTCCCAAGGACGGATTAAGCATTACAATGATGCGGCTTGTGCTTTATTGGGATATTCCAGAGAACAGTTATCTAATTTGACTATAGAAGAAGCTGCTCAAGATTTTTTAAACTCAGATTGGTCTAGATACTGGAAATTAATTCAACGTCGAGGTTTTGGACGTTTGATCACACACCATCCTTATTATGGGGATCATCAATCCCTCGATATTACGGTTAACCTTCTCAAATATGGAGATCAAGATTATATAAGCATAGTAGCTCGTTCCTTAAATTTTCTAGAATCTGAAAAAGATGGCTACGCTTGCAGAATTCATCCTTCTGTTAACTCAAAACAAGCTCCTCAATCGTTGATACAGCCTTCTTCTACCCCGCAACCGAATTTCTTTGATTCTTTGGCTTCTTTCTACCCTAATAGTTCTCAATTAAAACCCGTTTTTGAGTTTATTGAGGCAAATTATAGTCAACCGATTACCCTCAATGATGTGGCTGGAGCGGCTGGTTATTCTCCTGCTTATTTAACCAATTTAGTTAAGCGTCGCACCGACAAAACGATTATTCATTGGATTGTGGAACGAAGAATGCTAGAAGCCCGATCCTTGTTACTGAAAACCCATGAGTCAATTACCAAAATTGCCGCCACCGTTGGGTTTACTGACCCCTATTATTTTTCCCGTCGCTTTAGTCAGTTACATAAAGTATCTCCTAAACGTTGGCGAGAAAAATATCAAACTCAAGTAGCTTAAATGATGGCTGAGTTTTAGGTTTTAGGTTCTAAGTATTTAAACTTTACACCTTACATAATCATGATTGAGGTGGGCAATGCCCACCTTAGTAGTGCTTAAATTATCCCTGTTTGATGGCAGAAAGATAAGGAGATTGACGAGAGAGTGAAAGGGTAATACCTAGTTGGGATAAATCAACCATTTTATCTTTTAGGATAAACCCTAAGCCATATTTTTCTACCACAGGAAGCGGTAATTTGGCGGCATGACTATAAACCACTCTAACGGTATCTTTGCTTCCTTTATTGGGTAAATTATTAGGTTTTTTTTGAACAGATTCACCTAAAAACTGGAGAGAGCTACAGGTTTTATTTGCTTGTTGGGCAATGTGGAGAAATTCAGAAATTGCTTGCTCTAATTCCTGTGTCAAGGCATTAATCTTCTCACCAACTTCCAACAGTTGATACTCCTGTTTAGATAACAGTTTTTCTAGCTTATCTTGCAGTTCTGTTTCAAGCTGTACAACGGCTGAAGTTAATAATTCTTGGAGCATTTGCGGAGATTTATGAGCGGTTTCAATCGGTTGAGTAGTGGAATAAATCTCTGTAACAGATGGGTTAAGAACATGAGTCTCTATCATAATTTTTACCTAGTAACTAGCAACTTAACTTTGTTACCTTTTATTGTAAGAAAAAAGGAGTTGAAATTTAATGGATAATATTTTGTATTGTCTGCTAGGTTTTTCGATTATATTTATATGGTAAAAATGTACTAAACTTGACCATAAAAAATAGGAATAAAAAAAATCCAGTTTTGGCGAAAAATAAAACATGGCTGATCAATGGATAGAGGAATAAACTAGGAATATAAGTTAAGCAATCTTAGTTTGCTAAAACACTTTTTTCACGTTAAAGGAACTTAACCCATGATGACAACTGTTCAATCTCCTTCTACCGTTGAAGACATTCAAAACTGGCTCGTTGATCAGTTTGCTCAACAACTCGATGTTGACCTTGATGACATTGATATTGAAGAACCTTTTGATAATTATGAACTCGACTCACGAAAAGCGTTAGTTTTATTAGGACGCTTAGAAAAATGGCTCGGAAAGGAATTAAATCCTGTGGTCATTTTTAACTATCCCACCATTGCTGAATTAGCAACCCGATTAGGGGAATTATATCTTTAACTTTTTCTTGTATTCTTTCTTATTCACTCTCTTCCTCATCACATTTTAGGAGAATTTCACCAATGGTTGCTACTAACACTAATGAGTATGATGTTGTGATTATGGGAGCAGGTTTCGCCGGGGTCTGTCAAGCAAGACACTTACTTCTAAATGTTCCCAACATTAAAATTGCACTCATCGATCCTCGTCCAGAAGAAAGAACTAATAAAGACCTCAAAATTGGCGAATCAATGGTGGAAATTGCCACCCTATTTGTTTGCAAAGAATTGGGGTTATATGAGTATATGATCGAAAATCATCCCCCTAAATATGCTCTTAATTTTCATTGGGCAAAAGATGCATATAAAACTGACACCATTGATGATTATTATCATATTTGGGCGAATCGACAATTTCCCCTTGGCACGTTTCAAATGAACCGGGCAAAATTTGAACGGGATCTCCTAAAAATGAATAAAGCGATGGGAGCAACTTTTTATCAAGGTCGAGTTGTAGATGTTGATTTAACCTCAAAAGATGAACTCAAAACCGTTATCGCTAAAGTCGAAAATGAACAGATAACTCTCAAAGCAAAGCCCGTTATTGATGCCGCAGGACGGAAGTTTATTATTGGTCAAAAAACCGATAATCTCCTATTTGGAGCAGATAATCTTTTTGGACTTGATACCGGTTCTGTTTGGGTTAGAGTTAACAATATTGATCGCACCATTTTTCACGATGGTTATGATCCTTATGGTACAACTTGTAGCCATTACTATGCAACCAATCATTGGTTCGGTCATGGTCATTGGTTATGGATGATTCCTACCGAGAAGGATAGTCAAGAAATTTCCATTGGCATTGCTTATCATCGTTCAGCGATCGCTGATTATCAAATTAACACAAAAGAGAAATTTTATGATTTCTTAAAAGCCAATCATGAAATTCTCTATCGTTTAGTGACCAGTGGTGAAAATATTGATTTCCACTATTTGCCGCGGCCAGCCCATACCAGCAAAACCATGTTTTCAGCCGATAATTGGTATGTAATTGGAGATGCCGCTTGTATTTTTGATCCTTTTTATTCTTTGGGATCTAGCATGATTTCCTATCAAATTGAATGTACGACAGAAATTATTCGCAGTAAATTAGCAGGAGAAGCTATTGGCGAGAAAAAACAAGCGGCGTACAATGATTTTATCCTAACTTACACGCGGTTTAATAACCATCTAATCAAACATCATGATCAACAGTTAGGAGATGCCAGTATTATGAGTTGGCGCATCTATCATGATTATATCTGGTGGTTTGGTGTCCAAGTTCCTATGTACACAGGAAAATGGTTTCTAGACTTGGATTTTCTAGCACGATATACCCTTGGCTTAAAAGAACATCAAACAGGATATTGTGAACATCTTTATCAACAATTTAATGAAGTCATTAAACAAGGAAAAAATTTAGGTTTTATGGATTGTTATCGAGGCGATCAACTTTGGGGAGATTATCATACTCTTCAACATTTTGATAACTTTGTCGAAAATAGCAAACTTGAACCCAAACGGTCTAATGTCTTTGCATCTATGAAATGGACAAATTTCTACACAGCAATTTGGTATGCTAAATTTCTCTGGAAAGGTTTTGGGTGGCGTGGCTTTTTAAATGGGAAAAATCTTTACTATTTGGCCGAACATTTTGTTCATATGCTGCAAGCAATGATCGGTGAAATGTTTTATAAACATTTTACTAAAGGGATTCCTGATAATAGCCAAATTGAACAAATGCGTCAAGAATTTACCAACTATCGTTATCGTCCTCAACTGAATTCTTGGCTAAAAGAAGAAGTGAAAAGATCGCCCGAAAAAATGCCTATTGGTGTCTAAATTTGGGTTAATCACTTAGGCATAGCTAAAAGATAACATCAAAAATCACAAGATAGCATCTTTTACCTTTAACCCTACGCAATTACTGTCTATTAATTACGGATATCTCAACTATGAAACCTATTGCAATTATTGGGATTGGCTGTCGTTTTCCTAAAGCCAATAATCCTCATGAGTTCTGGCAATTATTATCAAATGGAATTGACGGAATCACCGAAATTCCTAAGGAGCGCTGGAATATTAATGAATATTATGATGAGAATCCTGAAACACAGGGAAAAATGAATTCTCGTCATGGGGGATTTTTATCGCAAGTTGATGGGTTTGATCCTAATTTTTTCGGGATTTCTCCTAGAGAAGCCTTATTAATGGACCCTCAGCAACGCTTACTCTTAGAAGTAGCTTGGGAAACCATTGAAGATGCAGGAATAACACGGGAACAATTAGCAGGATCGAAAACAGGTGTATTTGTGGGAATTGCCACAAACGATTATAGTCGCATTCATGCAGGATATAGCCACCAACCTCAAGGCTATGATTTAACAGGAAACTGCACAAATATCGCAGCCGGTCGTCTTTCCTATCTTTTTAACTTAAAAGGTCCTAGTTTAGCGGTAGATACGGCTTGTTCTTCCTCTTTGGTCGCAGTGCATCTCGCTTGTCAAAGTTTATGGAATGATGAGTCTTCAATGGCGATCGCAGCAGGGGTTAACCTGATTTTATCCCCTATTGGTAATATTGCGTTAAGCAAATTGAAAGCCTTGTCTCCTGATGGACGTTGCAAAACCTTTGATGAAAGCGCCAATGGATATGTGCGAAGTGAGGGAGTCGGTTGTATTATTCTCAAACCGTTGGCTCAAGCGATCGCAGATAAGGATTCCATTTATGCGTTAATTAGAGGAACTGCTATTAATCATGATGGACGCAGCAAGGGGTTAACGGTTCCCTATGGACCGGCACAAGAAAGCTTGATTCGATCAGCCTTGAAAAATGCCGAAATTGAGCCAAAAGAGCTTAATTATGTGGAATTACACGGGACGGGAACATCTTTAGGCGATCCCATCGAAGCGATGGCCTTGGGAGCTGTGTTAGAAGAAGGACGAGACAAGGATAATCCTTGTTTGGTGGGATCGGTAAAAAGTAATATAGGACATCTCGAAGCAGCGGCAGGAATTGCCAGTGTGATTAAGATGGCACTTTCCCTGAAAAACAAGCAAATTCCGCCCAGTCTGCATTTTAACAAGCCGAATCCTTATATTCCCTTTGATAAGTTACCCCTTAAGCTTCAATCATCTTTAATTACCTGGCCACAACAGGAAACAACCGCCAAGGTGGGAATTAGTTCTTTTGGATTTTCGGGAACAAACGCTCATCTTATCTTGGAAGAAGCTAATTTATCTCACCAAGAACCAATTTCCTTAACTTTCCCTCATTTACTTCCTTTATCTGCCCATAGTCAAGAAGCGGTTAGAGATTTAGCTCAAAATTATGAAGATTTCCTGAAAGATCAAGCTTTAACCGCTGAATTTGTCCAGAATCTTTGTTATAGTGCTAGTTTAAGACGGACTCATCATGCTCATCGTCAGGCAGTTCTGGTTCATTCTCCTGAAGAATTATTGAAGGGTTTAAAAGAGTTAGAAACGATTGATTTATCGACTCAATCTAAGCCTTCAAAACGTAAAACCAACATTGCTTTTGTCTTTTCTGGCCAAGGACCTCAATGGTGGGCAATGGGACGGGAATTATTAGCAACAGAACCGGTTTTTCGCTCTGTTATTAAACAATGTGATACTTTGATTCAAAAGTATGCTAACTGGTCATTATTAGCGGAATTTAATGCGTCTGAAGCTCAATCTCGTTTACAAGAAACAGAAGTTTCTCAACCTGCTTTATTCGCTTTACAAGTTGGATTAGCTAAATTATGGCAATCTTGGGGGATTAATCCTAAATCTGTGGTTGGTCACAGCTTGGGAGAAGTTGCAGCCGCCCATTTTGCGGGAATTCTAACTCTTGAGGAAGCCATTCATTTGATTTGTCAGCGCGGACAGTTGATGCAGCAAGCAACAGGAAATGGAAAAATGCTTGCGATTGAATTACCTGTTAATGAGGTAGAAAATTTAATGGCTGCTTGGGAAAATAAATTAGAAATTGCTGCCATTAATAGTCCTTATTCAACGGTTGTATCTGGGGAGTCTCAATCGCTCGATCAATTAATTGCTGAATTGTCCCAAAACCATCCTCATATTTTCTACAAAGAACTCCCTGTTAATTATGCTTTTCATAGTCAACAAATGACTACTTTTGCGGATAAGTTAGTGAAAAAATTAGGAGAGCTTAAGCCTCAAAAAAGCACCATACCAATTTTCTCAACCGTAACAGGTGATCAACAAGAGGGGACATTATTTAATGCCGCTTATTGGGGACAAAATATGCGTCAGACGGTACGTTTTAACCCTGCGATTGAAGCAATGATTAAATCTCGTCATACTATCTTTGTTGAAATCAGCCCCCATCCTGTTTTATTGGGATATATTAAAAGTACCTTGCGAGAACAAGATACTGAGGGATTTGTTTTACCCTCTCTAAGACGAGAACATTCTGAACGGGGAACGCTATTAAATTCTTTAGGAAAGCTCTACACTTGGGGACAGTCGATTAATTGGGAAAAATTATATCCCGAAAATTGTCAGTTTGTTAAGTTACCGCTTTATCCTTGGCAACATGAATCTTATTGGGTAAGTGATGCTAAACCTCAATTTAAGTCTGTTTCTTCTGCTTCTAGTTTACTTAATTTATTAGTTGAAGGCAAAACTGAACAACTAACAGAACAGTTAAATCAAAGTGATCAATTATCACCTGAAGTCAAGCAGTTTTTACCACAATTATTACAGTTATTTGTTGGGGAAGATGCAACAATAACAGGCAAAATGCCTATCCTACAGGATGTGAGTAAAAACTGTTATCAAGTGGAATGGCAACTCAGTCCTTTAAACTTAAAAAATAAGCCTTCTCAAGGAGAACGGTGGTTAATTTTTAATGATAATCAAGGAGTTGGTAAAGCCTTAGCAACAACGCTAAATGATGCTTATATTTTGGTGTCTTCTGGTCAAACTTATCAGAAGTTGGTGTCAGGTCATTATCAAATTAATCCTAATAATGTTAAGGATTTTCAACGGTTGTTACAAGAGCTAACTGAACCGATCACCAAAGTGGTCTATTTATGGGGGTTAGACAGCGATATTAACTCCCAACCCTCTCAAACTCGTTCTTATGCCAGTTTATTGTATCTAACACAAGCTTTAGCTGAATGTAAAACTAAAGAACCCCCTAAACTTTGGGTCATAACACAACAAGCACAACCGGTGAATGATGCTGTTAAACCGCTTAAAATAGCACAAACGTCCTTATGGGGAATGGGTCAAGTCATTGCCCTTGAATATCCTAATTTATGGGGAGGATTGATTGATTTAGAAGAAAAACAACCATCGTCTCAAGCAATTATTGCTGAAATAACAGAAAATCTAGGAGAAGATCGCATCGCTTTTCGGGATCATCAACGATATGTTGCCCGTTTAGTACCTAATAAAGCAATAAAAAGCTCAAACATCAATTTTAAGAAGACAGAAGCCAGTTATCTCATTACTGGTGGCTTAGGCTCTTTAGGATTAAGTTTAGCAGATTGGTTAATTGAAAAAGGTGCAAATCATTTAATCTTAACCAGTCGGCGAGCCTTAGCTGACCATTCAACGGATAAACAGGTAAAAATCAAAGCTTTAGAGGATAAAGGGGCTACTATTCAAGTAATTGCCGCTGATGTCAGTGATTATCAACAAACCCGTCAACTTTTTCACCAAATTCAAGAAAATTGTCCTCCCTTACAGGGTATTATTCATGCGGCAGGGGTTTTAAGCGATCGCACCATTGACAAGATGGATTTCCATTGTTTTGAGAGCGTATTTAATCCTAAAGCAGCAGGGGCGTGGAATTTACACCAACTTTCTCAAGATTTATCCTTAGATTTCTTTGTTTGTTTCTCTTCCATATCTGCTTTAATCGGATCACGAGGTCAAATTCACTATGCCGCTGCCAACCATTTCTTAGATGGTTTAATGCACTACCGTCGAGAGTCTGGACTCACAGGGTTAAGCATTAACTGGGGACCTTGGGCTAAAGGGGGAATGGCCACGCAAGGCTATGAAGAAGGCTTAAAACGCCTGGGAATCAATCCATTACAACCTAATTTAGCCTTGGATACTTTAGATGCTCTAATCCATGGTAATGTTACTCAAACAATGGTAGCAGAGATTGATTGGTCTAAGTTTAAAACGATTGTTGCAGCAAAAGGACGGGTGGCTTTCTTAGAAGCGTTATTCAAGCAAGATCAGGATAATTTTGGGCAAACGGTCGAGAATTTCCCCCAAACCATCCAAAAAAACCCTCCTCACCGACGAGTCACCCTATTAACCACTCGTTTACAGCAAGAAGTAGCGCAAGTCTTAGGAATTCACGGAGATACTTTACCAGATACTGATCAAGGGTTCTTTGAGATGGGAATGGATTCTTTAATGTCCGTAGAACTGAAACATCGTCTAGAAGGCTTATTTTCTGTCTCTTTACCTTCCACCTTTGCTTTTGAGTATCCCACTATTGGTGATGTGGTGCAGTATTTTGTCCAAGAAGTATTTGCTTGGCAAGATAATTCAGAAAATTCTCAGATTTCTTCGGAAACCGAGTCAACGGACGTTGTAGTACTCCACCAAGCCCTTGCTGAATTGGAGTCGCTGTCAGAAGTAGAAACAGAAGCCCTAATGGAGCGAGAATTGGCGGAATTAGAAGCATTACTTTAACAGTTATCAGTTATCAGTTAAGTAGGTGGGTGGAATTAAATATAAAATGAACGTAGGTTGGGTTGAAGCATGAAACCCAACGCCCGCATGGGTTACGCTACCGCTAACCCATCCTACAAATAATTGTGCCTACCTACTTATCAGTTATCTGAATACCTAACACCTCACACCTAATATCTAAGGAGCATTTTAACATCATGGGTTCTCATCACCAGAAAACAGAATTAACGCCGTTACAAAAAGCAGTTATTGCGCTTAAAGAAGCTCGTAACAAGATTGAAGCCTTAGAACGGCAAAAAAATGAACCGATCGCTATTATTGGCATGGGGTGTCGTTTTCCGGGGGGTGCAAATAGTCCAGAGGCGTTTTGGGAGCTATTATCAAGGGGAAAAGAAGCAATTGTCCCTGTTCCTAGCCAAAGATGGGATGCTGAGGCTTATTATGACGAAAATCCCGATCTTCCTAACAAAACTTATGCTCGTTATGGTGGGTTTATTGACGCGGTAGATCAATTTGATCCGCAATTTTTCGGGATGACTCCCCGGGAGGCGATCGCACTAGACCCTCAACAACGATTATTATTAGAGGTAAGTTGGGAAGCGTTAGAAAATGCCGGAATTGCACCTCAGAAGCTGACAGGGACGCAAACAGGCGTATTTGTGGGCATTGGCTTGGATGATTACGCAAAACGGCAAATTAAGCAACAAATTCCCATTGATGCTTATACGGGATCAGGAAATGCGTTTTGTTTCGCTTCAGGTCGCTTATCCTATTTTTTAGGGCTACAAGGACCCAGTTTAGCCATTGATACCGCCTGTTCTACCTCTTTAGTCACGGTACATCTGGCTTGTCAAAGCTTACGCAATAGAGAGTCAAATTTAGCTTTAGCAGGGGGAGTTAGTTTAATGCTATCCCCGGAGGTGACGTTATATCTTTCTAAAACCCGCGCTTTGTCCCCTGATGGTCGTTGTAAAACCTTTGATAAAGATGCAAATGGCTATGTGAGAGGGGAAGGCTGTGGAATGGTGGTCTTAAAACGCTTTTCTGATGCTATAAGCGATGGAGACAACATTTTAGGCGTAATTAGAGGCTCGGCGGTCAATCAAGATGGCCCCAGTAGTGGTTTAACGGTTCCCAATGGATCAGCGCAAATGGCAGTTATTCGTCAAGCATTGGAGAATGCAAAAGTAAAACCCGAACAAATTAGCTATTTAGAAGCACACGGGACAGGAACAGCGTTAGGCGACCCTATTGAAGTACGGGGGATTAACAATGTACTATGCAAAGATCGTTCCACTGATAACCCCTTAATGGTGGGTTCAGTAAAAACGAATATCGGCCACCTAGAAATTGCAGCCGGGATGGCCAGCCTATTAAAAGTCATTTTATCCCTAAAAAATCAAGAAATTCCCCCCCATCTTCATTTTAAAGAACTTAATCCTGATTTAGCGGCTGCTGCAACCGCTCTCAAAATTCCTACCGCTTCTCTGCCTTGGCAGCGAACAGAAGAACCTAGAAGGGCCGGAATTAGTGCATTTGGATTAAGTGGCACAAATGCCCACATTATCATCGAAGAACCGCCTCAATTAAGCTTTAATCCTTCTGAAGTGGATCGTCCTGCTCATTTACTCACTCTATCAGCGAAAAGCGACGATGCTTTAGATGATTTAGCGCAAAAATGGGTCAACTATTTAGAGAAAAATCCTCAATTAAACCTAGCAGACTTAGCTTTTAGTGCCAACACGGGACGAGGACAATTTAACCATCGTCTGGCAATTTTGGCAAAATCAACCCTTGAAGCCAAGGACTCTTTAACAGCATTTACGCAAAAACAACCTTGTTTGAATGTTTTCAGCCAAGCAGTTGCAAAAAGTCGTCAAAATAAGATTGCTTTCTTGTTTACAGGACAAGGTTCTCAGTATGCAGACATGGGACGACAACTGTATGAAACTCAACCCACCTTTCGTCATGCCTTAGAGGAATGCGATCGCTTATTGCAACCTTACCTAGAAAAGTCCTTATTAGAGGTTTTATACAGTGATTCTAGCTTATTAGACCAAACTGCTTATACTCAACCCGCCCTATTCGCCATTGAATACGCATTATATAAATTATGGCAGTCTTGGGGCATTAAACCTGATGGGGTTTTAGGTCATAGTGTGGGGGAATATGTGTCCGCTTGTGTTGCAGGGGTTTATTCTCTCGAAGAGGGAATCAAGTTAATTGCCGAAAGAGGACGCTTAATGCAGTCTTTACCCCAAAAAGGCGCAATGGCGGCCATATTTGCCCCTATTGAAACAGTAAAATCTGTTATTTCTCCTTATGGGGATCAAGTTGAGATTGCCACTATCAATAGTTCGGAAAATATCGTTATTTCGGGTGACAAGGAAGCGATTAATCGGATTAAAGCGGATTTAGAATCACAAAGCATTGAAGTGCGTCTGCTTCAGGTATCTCATGCTTTTCATTCCGGGATGATGCAACCGATATTAGCAGAATTTAAAGTGATCGCTGCTAAAATTAGCTATAAAACACCCCAATTAGATTGGATTTCCACCGTCACAGGTGAAGAAATCAGCCAAGCAGTAACAGAGGACTATTGGTGTCAACAAGTGCGTCAATGCGTCCAATTTGCCCCAGCAATAGAAACCTTAGCCAGCCAAGGTTATAATCTATTTATTGAAATCGGCTCTCATCCGATTTTAACGAGATTGGGTCAAAAAACCTTAGCAAACCCTGATTATCTGTGGTTATCTTCCCTACAACGAGGACAGGATGATTGGCAAATTTTATTACAAAGTGTGGCAAAATTAGCCGTTTCTGGGGTTAATATTGATTGGAATGGCTTTGATAAAGATTATGCTCGTCTTCGTCTTCCTTTACCTACTTATGCTTTCCAAAAACAACCCTACTGGTTAACCGTAGGGGAGCCTAGTTTGCGCCCAACCCAAGGGACAGAAACCTTAGAAGGGCAAGACTTACACCAAAGCCAAGAAAGAGAAACTGTAGGGGTGCCAGACTTGCGCCCAACCCAAAAACAAAACGAAACCAAGGCTGAAAGCTTAGAAAGTCAATTAATTGCTTTAATAAGTCAAATTACGGGTTTAAATCCTCAGCAATTGAGTTTGAATGTTTCCTTAGAAGCAGATTTAGGGTTAGATTCTATTATGATGACCCAATTAATGAACGGGTTACTATCATTAATTCCTGAAGAGCAACGTAGTCAATTTAGTGAAACCTTTTCCCTACGCCATTTAATGCAAGTCTCCAATCTTCAGGAATTATTAACCATTCTTCAATCTCATACTTCATCCCCCAAACCTCAAATCTCTAACCCTAAACCACAAACCAAAAACCTGAAAACACAACCCTCGAATCTGGTTCCTATTCTCCATAGTCAAATTCCCTTGTTAATGAGTTATTGGAGTCTCAATTCTAATAGTTTATTTACTAAGGTTAAAATTGCAGGAGAATTTGACTTAAATATTGCTCAACAAGCATGGAAACTGTTAATTAATCGACATCCCATGTTACGGGCGCAATTTCAGATTCCAGAGGATGCCACCTGCTTTGCAGACTATCAATTAGAAGTGCTAGAAAACCCCATTCCTCCTGAAATTATTGTTAAAGATTTCACCACTTTAACTCCCGATGAACAAGGGGAGAAAATTGAAGAAGAAATCTATCATTGGTTAAACTATAACTGGTCTTTAACGCAATGGCCACTGCATGGATTTTCTGTGCTTAAATTATCCGATCAAATTCATCAATTATTTTTAGGGAATGAACACTTAATTTCAGATGGGTTAAGTAACCATGTCATGATGCGGGAATTCTTGGAAATTTACCGGGCTATAGTTGCTAAAGAAACGCCAAATCTTCCCCCTACATTGACTGTAGAAGATTATCGAAAACAGGTTCAATTAATGAACGATTGGCAAGATATTGAGGAAGATCGAGCCTTAGCAGAATACAATAATGCTGTGTCTGGAATGTCCTATCGTTGGCAACCTAAACAGCAGAAAAATGCTCAAAAATCTCCTCTCTTTTACAATCAAAAGTATCTACTTTCAGCAGAAACTACCTCTCAATTAATCGACAAAACCCGTCAATGGCGAGTCCCGATGAATGCACTATTATTAGGTGCATTTCTAAAAACTATGTCACAAATAGATTCAAAAGCTGAAAATATCGGAATTTCGATTCCCACCAGTGGACGAATTTACCCCGAAGTAGATGCAACAGGTGTGGTTAGTAGTTTTGCTCAAAATCTGGCATTAAGTTTTGCTAAACCTCAATCTGAGCAAGATTGGCCGACCTTTTTAAGCCAAATTCAGCAAACTGTACAACAACATATTGGCACCGGTTTAGATCGGGCGCAAACTCGTCAAATGGGAACAATTTTTCGAGACAATATTACCCTAGAAAAGGGTAAAATTCCCCCTCATAGTCTTTCTTTAATACAGGAGGCTTTAAAGTCTAATTTATACCTTCCTTATACGGGACAAACTCACCTGCAACCTCAGTATGATGCTTTATCAATTACTGACTATCAAGCAGGAGGAATGAACGCAACTGGAACAATTGATATTCTGCAAGAAATCTTTAATAATCGTCTTCATCTATTTGCAAGTTACGATTACCATCACTTTGACTTATTGCTAATAGATCAATTAATGACAGCCTATGTCAGCCAAATTGAAGAACTAGCCAATTTACCCGTGCAAGATCAAGTTATTATTTCTCATTCTTTCTCTATTTCTCTTAATACAGAGATTGAAGAAATGCTACGACAAATAACTTCCGAAATTTGTCATTGGACAATTGAAGAAGACGAAATAAGTGATGATTTGGAGGCAGATTTAGGACTAGATTCTTTAGAACGCATTCGCCTTGTTACCAAGCTAGAAGGGATTTATGGCAAACAATATCGCCAAGACCTTTTAAATTGTCGTACCTTGCAAGAAATGGCTGCTATTTTAGCCCCATCTCAACCTTCAATCCTCAACAGCTATCGGTAAAATACAGTCTGACAAATTAATATTAGGAAAAACAAAAATATGTCATTTCTACTTAGATAGGAATCCACAAATATTTATGATATTCTGAACTTTTTTTGTCCAGCTATACCTCAATCAGCGAAGGTTCGTAATTAGTCCTTAATGGCTACCTGCTAAAAAACCAATGGGCGCAGGCTTTGCGCCCCTACCACCTAACATCTAATAGAGGATTATTCTTATGGCTTTTTCCCCCGAAATTCCCTACTATAAAATTATTAAACAAGCACAATTAACCCCTGATGCGATCGCTGTTTTAGATGAGACTTGTCCCCTAACTTATCAACAATTAGACCATCTTTCTAATCAAGTTGCTGCTTATTTACAGACTCAAGGTGTTAACCCCAATACCAGAGTAGGAATTATGACGGAACGAAATCCAGGCATGATTATTGGTATTTTGGGAATTCTTAAAGCCGGTGGCTGTTATGTACCCTTAGATCCCGATTATCCCGTCGAAAGATTGCGTTATATTCTTCATCATGCCACTATCGAGATTTTACTTACCGAACATCAGGTAAGTGAACAGTTAATTTCTTGTGTGACAGAACCTTTACCCTTGCAAACCGTCCTCTTTTTAGATGAAGGAGAAAGATTAAACAAAATTAATGATTTAACTCAGATTACCACTTCTATCTGGCAAAAACACAGTAAAGAATCCATAAATCTTTGTAATCGTCCTGAGGATTTAATGGTAATTCTTTATACGTCTGGATCAACAGGACGGCCAAAAGGGGTAATGTTAAACCATCGCGGTTATATGAATCGTCTAGAATGGATGCAAAAGACATTTTCCCTGAAAACAGGCGATCGCATCGCACAACGCACCTCTTTTTGTTTCGATATTTCCGTATGGGAAATTTTCTGGACGTTAATGGAAGGTGCAACAATATGTCCCGTCAAACGCGAAGTAGTCTTAAATCCTTGGGAATTTGCTGCCTGGATTAAAAAGACTAAAATTAATGTAATGCACTTTGTTCCCTCCCTCTTTGGGGAATTTATCAGTGCGATTGAAAACGAATCTTGGACATTTCCTGATTTACGCTGGTTAATCTTTAGTGGGGAAGCTTTACCCATGTCTTTTATCCAAAAATGGCTTGATTGTTATGGATTAAAGACAGGTTTAGCCAATCTTTATGGACCGACAGAAGCCTCAATTGATGTGACTTACCATATTATTACAGAACGTCCTGACGAACGCACCAGCAGCCAAATTCCCATCGGAAAAGCGATCGATAATGTCTATCTCAAAGTGTTGGATGATCAGATGCAACCTGTTAAACAAGGGGAAATGGGAGAACTTTGGCTTGGTGGCGTACAATTAGCGTTAGGATACCTCAAAGATCCTGAAAAAACCGCTAAAGCGTTCTGTTCTAATCCTTTTTCTGATGTCTCTGGTGACTATATTTATCGGACAGGTGATCTAGTCAAGGAATTACCCGATGGTACGCTGGAATATCATGGACGTATCGATAATATGGTCAAAATTCGGGGTTTTCGCATTGAATTAGGGGAAATTGAGAGCATCTTAACCACTCATCCCAATGTCCGCGAGGCCGCCGTTTTAGCTATTGATTACGGTGAAGGACAAAAACGATTAATTGCTTGTTTATCGGGGGATAAAATCAAAAACCGAGTTCTCAAAGCACATTTAGAACAAAAACTCCCCCATTACATGATTCCTCAACGATTCGCTTGGTTTCCACAACTTGCTAAGAATCATAACGGAAAGTTAGACCGTAAAGCATTAGCCGCCGAATTACTTGCTCCTCCCGCTGCTCCCCCTACTCCTTCTCTTGTCCCCCTTGGACCGGCACAACGTTGGTTAGTCAACTATTTTGAACCTCCCTATCAATGGTTCGGTTATACTCGTTTTCTCTATCATCAGTCTTTGAATCTTGATATTTTCAATCAAGCTGCTAATCTTTTGGTGCAACGTCATGAAGCTTTTCGGACGGTTTGCCTACAAAATCAAGGTAAATGGCAGCAATACTTGATCAATGATCCTCAACCTATCCTGGCAGAGTATTGGGATGGAAGCCACTTAACAGAAGCAGAACGTAATGCTAAAATTCAAGCTCAAATGTCAGATTTAGCTAAAAAAATCCAGATTGACCGTTGGCCACTCACTGCCACTCTTGTCGTTAAAGTTAGTCCCTATTGCTACGATATTACGATGGTCGCTCACCACATCATTGCTGATATGTTAAGTGCAACCCTCTTGTTTAAGGAACTTTGGAGTGCCTATCATCAATTATTGGTAGGAAGTGAGCCGACTTTTCCTAACCCTAATCCTCAGTCTTACTTAGATTTTGTGCAAGTCTTGAGGGATGAGGAGAAAAAAGGAACAATGAACGAACACTTGAATTATTGGAAGGAACAATTTCCCGATGCAGAGAGTCGCTTTGAAGTCCCCGTCGATCATGTCAAAGGCCCAAATATTGAAGCTTCTGCCGAAAGTGAGCGATTTGTCCTAAGTAAAGCGCAAACTAAACAGTTATTAAGCCAAGGCAAGGTTTATTATCAGTCTAACTTTTATCCTATTCTCCTTGCTCCTTTATACCGTTTATTAGGTGATTGGAGTCAACGCCAACAGGTGGTTATCAGTCATCGTAGTCATGGGCGAGATTTAGGCGAAGGTCAGTCTTTTATGGAAAGTATGGGCAATTATGCTGTAAATTTTCCCATAGGCATTAATTTATCCACTTCTACGACTTGGCAAAAAACTATCAGTACCATCAATGAGCAGTTTGAAAGCTTACCAATGAATGGCGTAACTTATGATTGGATAGGTGAGTCTTTACCTGAATATCTCTATCCTGATAGTAATTTAACCCCAGTAAGGGCTAATTATCTGGGAAATCGTTCGGTTCCTCTCTCTGACTTGTTTGAGTTTGTTTATGGCGAGCGCGATTGTCGTTTATCGCCACTGGATCAAAAACGTACCACATTGATTGAATTCTTTTTCCTAATCATAGATGGTCAGTTAGAGATAAGAATTGAATATTCTCGTAATTTCCATCTTCCTACGACCATTGAAAAAATCGGACAAGATTACCTCATTCTTCTTGAGGAATTAGTGCCTATTGGTGTTGCTGATTCCTAACCTTTCAGGGGGGAGTGTCAAGCAGTCCGTGGCATTGACTCATATTAAATCCGTTTGATTAAGTCAGGAGAATACTTTGGCAAAAGTGCTACCTCGAAAATGTCTTGACTATCGTACCCCGAATGAGGTATTCCCCAAAGGTAGATCAGATAGTGATGCAATTCAGACTTGAATTGGCGTCACCAAGAGCGTGATGGACTGCTCTAGTTACCAGATTTTTCCCCCCCCGAACGCTTACTAAAAATCATCCATTTGTGAGAGTAGATCATCCATTGTATAAACTTGGAACTCTGCCTAAACTGAAGCTAAAGGGAATCAAACAATTCTTTGTTCATTCTTTAAGAACTATTCGTTGTCTCTACAGACTGCTATATTATTGATTGGAGAACACACCTACAATGTCTGCTCAATCCTCAACCTCTAGCCTAACTGCTTTACAAAAAACACCGATCGCTATTATTGGAATGTCGGCCTTATTTGCTAAAGCCAAGAATTTACAGGAATATTGGCAAAATATTCTCGGTAAAGTGAATGGAATCACTGAAGTGCCAGAAAGTGCCTGGAATTTAGAAGATTACTATGATCCAGACCCGAAAGCACCAGATAAGACCTATGGTAAATGGGGGGGCTTTTTGCCTAAAATTGATTTTGACCCCTTAGAATTTGGTCTGCCACCTGATACGTTAGAAGCTTTAGATTCGGCTCATTTACTTGGTTTAGTGATGGCTAAACAAGCTTTAGAAGATGCGGGTTATAACCAAGGAAAAGAGTTTAATCGAGAAACAACAGGGGTTATTTTAGGAGGAAGCGGACTCTGGAAAAGCATTACTCCCTTAACCAGTCGTCTGCAATATCCTCTCTGGAAGAAAATTTGCCAAAAAAGTGGTTTATCTCAAGAACAAACCGACAAAATTATCGAAAATATGAAGGCTGCCTATGTGCCTTGGCAAGAAAATTCTTTCCCCGGTATGTTACCAAACGTCGTAGCAGGTCGTATTACTAATCGCTTTGATTTAGGAGGAACTAATTGTGTGGTGGATGCAGCCTGTGCGAGTTCCTTAAGTGCTTTAAAAATGGCGATCAGTGAATTAATTGAAGGCCGTTGTGACATGATGCTTACAGGGGGCTTTGACACGGATAATTCCATCCTTAACTATATGTGTTTTAGCAAAACTCCAGCTTTTTCTAAGAAAGATTGTCTCAATCCCTTTGATGCTACCTCCGATGGCATGATGGTAGGGGAAGGATTGGGAATGCTGGTGATTAAACGGCTTGAGGATGCAGAACGAGACGGAGATCGCATCTATGCAGTAATTAAAGGCATCGGGACTGCTAGTGATGGTCGTTTTAAAAGTATCTATGCACCGCGTCCTGAAGGTCAAATTAGAGCCTTACGGCGTGCCTATCAAGAGGCGGGATTTTCTCCCGCTACCTTGGGGTTAGTTGAGGCCCATGGTACTGGAACACCAGCAGGAGATTTTTGTGAATTTACAGCCCTGAATGAGGTTTTTAGCGAAAATAACGCAGAAAAGCAAACGATTGCTCTGGGTAGTGTCAAATCTCAAATTGGTCATACCAAGGCGGCGGCGGGTGCTGCAAGTTTAATTAAAACGACTTTGGCCTTACATCATAAAATTCTTCCTGCTACCATTAACATTACCGAACCCAACCCTAAATTTAAGATTGAAGACTCGCCTTTTTATCTCAACACCGAAACCCGTCCTTGGTTGTCCAAAGGAGAGACACCGAGACGGGCCGGGGTTAGTTCCTTTGGCTTTGGGGGAACAGATTATCATGTGGTGTTAGAAGAATATACGCCCAAATTACCCCAAGGAGAAAATCGAATTCATCACCGTCCCCAATCAATTTTACTCTGGGGTCAAAATCCTGAAGAATTAAGACAAACTTGTCAAAAAGCTCTAGAACAGTTGCAATCTCCCCAAGGGTCACAAGTTTATATTGAACTACAAAATCAAAGCAAATCGGCTCAACTTCCCTTAAAGGTTGCTAGAGTGGGCTTTGTTGCGACTTCCTTGGCGGAAGCTATTAAATTACTGCAAGCAGCCGTTAAACAGTTGCAAAAACAGCCTCAAGCAGAGGCATGGGAACATCCCCAAGGTATTTATTACCGTAAGACGGGGTTATTACTGGAGGGAAAAGTCGTAGCATTGTTCCCCGGCCAAGGTTCTCAATACCTGAATATGGGTCGAGAAATTGCCCTAAATTTGCCAGAAATCCAAACCGCTTATCAAAAATTGGACATATTGAGAGCTAAAGCGGGTTTAACGCCCCTTTCAGCAGGAGTATTTCCGATTCCTACCTTTAACGAGGTGGACGAAAAACGGCAAACCTCTTTACTGCAACGGACGGAAAATGCTCAACCTGCGATCGGGGCTTTCAGTGTAGGACTGTATAAAACGTTGCAAAAGACGGGATTTAAGCCAAATTTTGTGGCCGGTCACAGTTTTGGGGAATTAACCGCACTCTGGGCCGCAGGCGTTTTCACCGACGACGATTATTATTACTTGATCCAAGCTAGAGGCCAGGCTATGGCCGCACCGAAAGGAGCCACCCCTCAAGGGGCGATGTTAGCGGTGACTGGGAAAGTATCTCAGATAGCGCAATGGGTTGAAGGAATGGCCAATGTGCAGATTGCTAACTATAATGCACCTGAACAGGTGGTATTATCGGGATTAGCCTCAGAAATTGCCACTATTGAGAAGATTTTAAGCTCTCAAGGCTATCAGGTTACGCCTTTACCCGTGTCTGCTGCTTTTCATACTTCTCTAGTACGTCATGCTAGTCAACCCTTTGGGAAAGCGTTGGATCAAGTGACGTTTCATGCGCCCCAACTTCCGGTTTATGCTAATGTGACCGCGGCCCCTTATCCCAAAGATTTATCAGGGATGCGTCAGCTTTTAGAAGCTCAGTTGTTGAATTCGGTTCAGTTTGTCCAACAAATTGAAAATATTTATGCTCAAGGCGGATATTGCTTTGTGGAAATTGGACCGCGCCAAATTCTCACTAACTTAGTTAAACAGATCTTAGGCGATCGCCCTCATCTGGCCATTGCACTCAACCCCAGTCGGCAAAAGGACAGTGATGTTCAACTCTCACAAGGAGTAATGCAGCTTCGAGTTTTAGGTTTACCGTTAAACGATCCGGAAAATGCAGCTTTGACGGTGAAGACTCCTTCAAGCAAACGCAAAGGTATGATCCTGAAGCTGAATGCAACCAACTACATCAGCGATAAAACCAAAGCTTTGATCGGAGCTGCATTACAACCTGATTCACCTGCGGAAATAGAACCGTCAGTTGATTCCCAAACGGTTGAATCTAAGTGTGAGGAAGTGAAAGGGTCGGAAAACGAGGAAATTTTAGCCTCTATTCCTTCCGTCAACCCTTATCCTTCTGATTCTCAGCCTCTTTCAGAGGAAATTCCAACACTCAATTTATCTATCGTTTCTCGAGATCAAACTGTAACCATGACTATGAACAACGCTATTTCTAACAACATCAACCCTCTTTTACAGGCATTCTACCAATATCAACAGAGTCTTGCCAAGGTTCACGAAGAGTACATTAAACATCAATCCCAGAGTTTTCAATCAGTGTTGCAGTTATTCAAACAAAAAGAGATGACAGCAGTTGCTCAAATTGACGAACTCTCTACTCCTGCTGCTGCTTCGGAGAATTCAAAATTTGATCGGCAAAATTCAGAGGTTTCCTCTGTTAGCTTTCCTGATCCTACCCCTTTTAAGTCTGAACCTCAGCCCTTACGGACTCCAGAACCTCAACCTTTAAACACTGCACCTCAACCCTTACCGACTCCCGAACCTGAACCTGTTCACATTTCCCCCATTGTCAACTACTTAGAACCTCGTCAACCCATTGCAGCCATCTCTACACCTGAACCTGTGTCAGAAGTGAGCGAACCTTCTTTAGACTCCATTCAAGATGATGCACTAAGTCAAGCCTTATTAGAGGTTGTCAGTGAAAAAACAGGCTATCCTACGGAAATGTTGGAATTAGAAATGGATTTAGAGGCAGATTTAGGCATTGACTCGATCAAACGGGTAGAAATCATGGGAAGTCTGCAAGAAGCTTTCTCTGGGTTGCCCAAACTTAGCCCTGAAGCATTAGCAGAAAAACGTACCCTAGCCCACATTGTTCAGTATTTGAGGGAGAAAATGATGGTGACAGAAAAAAAAATAGCTTAGTTGTTACCTCTACCCAGTCTAACCATCGAAAACACGGTGATATTGGACGTTATCAAATGAAACTGAAGCCCCTTGCTGCACCTGATTATTGGGATTTTCCCTCAACCCCTGATCAAACCTGTTTGGTGACCGATGATGGTTCATCTACTACTGCCCAAGTTGCTCAAAGTTTGCTAAACCAAGGCTGGCAAGTTGTGGTTCTCAGTTTCCCTCAATTCCTTATTCCTGTGCGTTCTTCTCTTCCTGCGGGGGTTCGACATTTTGTTCTCAATCATTTAAGTGAAGAACATTTACAAGCACAATTGGGAGATATATTTAAAACTTGTGGACTGATCGGCACATTTATTCATTTACATCCTCTCTCTCAGGGGTTTAATCAAGATCAAGAGACTTCAATTAATTCTGATCAAGCGATTGTTAAACAAGTGTTTTTACTAGCCAAACATCTTAAATCTTCTCTGACGCAAGCGGCCAGTCAAGGACGCAGTTGTTTTCTCAGCTTAACCCGTTTAGATGGAGAATTTGGTCTCAGTGGAAAACGAGAATTTAGCCCTATTAGTGGCGGTTTATTTGGCTTAACGAAAACCTTAAATCTAGAGTGGGAATCGGTCTTCTGTCGCGCTCTAGATATTAGTCCCGACTTAGATGAAATGACAACGGCTCAAATTGTTTTAGCTGAATTGCATGATCCTAATAGCTTAATTCAAGAGGTGGGTTATACCCCAAAAGGTCGAATGACTTTGACTTGTGAATTAGCTTCTTTGAGCAGTAATTAGGGAAAAGTTAATAGTTAGAATAAAATTAGCTGGGCGCGAGCATTGCGCCCCTACAGAATTATATTTATTCAAATAAATTACGGTATAAATTCTGATTTTTAGCTAATATATACTAACTATTAAATATCAACTATCAACTATCAATTATCAACTAACACGGTATGTTCCCCATGATTAATGATACTCAACTTAATTCATCTTCGGTGGTTATTGTCAGTGGTGGTGGCCGAGGAATTACGGCTCAATGCGTTATCTATTTGGCGCAACAATATCATTGTAAATTTATTTTATTAGGTCGTTCGCAAATTTTAGATCCTGAACCTGAATGGAGTCTTTCTTGTCAAGATGAATCTGAGTTAAAGAGGCAAATTATGCAACATTTAGCAACTCAAAATGAAAAACCAACTCCGAAAAAAGTTCAAGCACTGTATCAACAACTCTGTCAAAGTCGGGAAATTAAGCAAACCTTATCAGAGATTGAAAAAGTAGGAGGAAAAGCCGAGTATTGCAGTGTTAATGTTACCGATTCACAGCAAGTAAAAGCAACTTTAAGACCGATTATTCAACGTTGGGGAGAGATTACGGGCATTATTCATGGTGCGGGAACGTTAGCAGATAAATTAATTGAAAACAAAACTGAACAGGATTTCGATAAGGTTTATAGTGTCAAAATTGATGGGTTAAATAGTTTATTAGGTTCCCTAGAAGTTAACCGATTAAAATTTATTGCCTTATTTTCTTCTTTTGTTTCATTTTATGGCAATATCGGTCAATCTGACTATTCTTTAGCTAACGAAATTTTGAACAAGTATGCTTATTTACTTCAACAAAAATATCCTAAATGTCATGTGGTTTCTATTGGGTGGGGTCCTTGGGATGGGGGAATGGTGACACCACAGCTTAAACAGTTGTTTGAGCAGCAAAATATTAAGGTTATTCCTCAACAAACAGGGGCGCAAATGTTAGCAGAAGAATTAACCCAAACTCAAGCTAAAACCCCTCAAATTATTGTGATGAGTAACCCTATTTCTCCTTCTCCTAAACTGGTTACACCGCAAAAGCATAGTTACCGTTTATATCGTCGGTTGACGTTACGAGGAAACCCTTTCGTTTATGATCATGTCATCGGGGGAAATGCAGTTTTACCCGCGATGTGTGCCTTAGCATGGATCACTAATAGTTGCGAACAACTTTATCAAGGATATCGTTTTTTAAGTTGTCATAACTATCAGGTGCTTAAAGGAGTTGTCTTTGATAAAAGTTTAGCTAATTTGTATTGTTTGGATCTGACTGAAGTTGATAAAACAGAAGATGAAATTAAATTTGAAGCCTTAATTTGGAGTGAAACCGCTAAAGGAATTCCCCTTTATCATTATCGGGGGATTATTAATATTACTAAACAAGTAATAGCTGAGAGAAAACTTGAGGAAAGTATTCAGACTGTTACGGAATCTTTCCTTAATTTACAACCCTATCAAGCAGGAGTTCTTTTTCATCAGCCCAGATTTCAAGGAATTAAGAAAATCTTAGAAATTAATAAAAACGAACTTGTTTTTAACTGTTACTTACCTCGAATTTCTGCACAAGATCAAGGACAGTTTAGTGTTCAATCCTTTAATTCTTATACGGCTGATCTCTTGTTTCAATGTCTTTTAGTTTGGGTCAGAAAACACTACAATTCTGGTAGTTTACCCCTAAAACTAAATGAGCTTGAGCAGTTTAGTTCCCTCCCTTTTAATCAAGAATTTTGGATCAAATTATCCATTAATGAACATAGTGATACTAAGGTAATTGCTAATGCACTTGCTTATAATTCTCAAGGGAAAATTTATTTAGAAGCAAATAATATGGAGGTTACTTTGAGTTCTTGTCTTAATGTTTTGTTTCTTAACAATACGGTGAATTCATCGAATACTGTTTGCTTGTAATTTTTTCTCAATTGATACCCTATTTACATTTTCACAGGAGATATTATGAAACCTTCCAAATTAGCGATCGCTGGACTAAGTGGCTTCTTTAATCAACTGTTAACCAGTCAACAACTATCAGCTTTAATTTATCAAGGAAACTCCCTTGATTATTCTAACAAACCGATTAGTGATCATTCTTGGTCTATCTTATCAAAGATGTCTGATCAAGGGTTAAAAGATTGTACTTGTAAGATAGGAAAAAAAGTCGCTTTAATTACTGCTAATAATATTAGCAACAATCAAGAAACTGAGCTTAAAAATATTAGTTATCAATTGGAAAGATTATGGAATTGTTCCATTGTTCCCTTTCAATTAACCCAAGGATCTGATTCTTTATTAAAGTCTCTCGAATTAGCCCAAATTCTCTTAACCGCCAAAGAAGTTGATACAGTTATTATTAGTGCGCTTAATAGGAATTGTGAGTCTATTATTGGCGGAGCTTTAATCCTCAAAGATTATGAAACAATCCCCAACAATAATAATACGCTTTTTTACGGGATTATTGATAGCTTTAGTAAAATAGTTAACCCCTTATCTTCTCCATCAGTTGCGATTAAACAAAGTTGTCAGCAAGCATTTAAAAATGCTAAGATTCACCCCTCAAATATTGGTTATTTAGCTGTTTCCTCAAGAGAGATAGATCAAGGGTTATTAGAAGCTTATTATGCTAATCATAATAACCTAACTTGTGCAGTTGGAACAGTCCAAGAGAATAATAATAACTTAGGGATAACTGAAGATTTAATTAGCTTAATTAAAACAGCACTTTGCTTAAAAAATCGTTATCTTCCTGCTTCCGCTCAACTGTTAACTTCTAATCTTACTCAAGAATGGCAAAATAGTTCTTTTTATCTACCTGATGTATCACTTCCTTGGTTTCTTGAAAAAGGACAAGAAAAACGCTATGCTGCGCTTAATTTAGTCAATCAAAATAATACTTATAGTCATTTAATTTTATCGGAAGCAACTCCTCAAAGTACACCCAATAATGGCTATTTACCCTATGCACCATTTTATCTATTTCCCCTCGCTGGAAATGATAGTTCATCTTTACAAAGTCAGCTTGATAACTTAACCCATAGTATTGAAAACAGTTTCTCCTTACCCCATCTTGCCAAAGAGAATTTTATTCAGTTTCAACAGAATTCTCAGTCTCCTTATGTTGTAGCAATTGTTGGGAATAACAAAGAAGCTTTGCAAAAGGAAATTAAACAGGCTAAAAAAGGAATTGATAAAGCCTTTCATACAGGAAAGCCGTGGAAAAGTCCCCAAGGAAGTTATTTTACCCCTAAACGGTTAGGAAAAGTGGGTAAAGTCGCTTTTGTTTATCCTGGTGCGTTTAACTCCTATTTAGGAATGGGAAGAAATCTTTTTCAATTATTCCCTAAATTATGGGAGAGAGCAGAGAGTTTAATTAGTGATCCTGCTACCTTTTTTCAAGCAAACTCTCTTTATCCTCGCCGTCAATCTCCCCTTTCTAAACAAGACTTAGAAACCCTAGAAACTCAATTCATTGCTAACCCTTTATCTCTCTTAGAAACGGGAACGGGTTTTGCGGTTTTATTCACCGAAATTATGCAGAAATATTTCAAGATTAAACCTGATGCTGCCTTCGGTTATAGCATGGGAGAAAGTACCATGATGTATTCATTAGGAGTGTGGCCAAATGCGGATCAAGGAAGTCAATTTGTTCATTCTTCTCCCCTATTTAAAACCCGTTTAATGGGAGCTAAACAAGCCGTTGCAGAATCTTGGGGTCAACCGATAGATGAAAATTCATGGAGTAGTTATGTTTTAATGGCTACAGCTGAAGCAGTTCAGGAATGTCTAAAAACAGAAAGTAAGGTTTATTTAACCCATATTAATACCCCTCAAGAAGTTGCGATCGCAGGAGATTCTCAAGGTTGTTTACGGGTGATTGAAAAATTACAATGTGATCGGTTTCGTTCGCCTTCTGATATGGTTTTACATTGTGAAGTTATGCAATCAGAATACAATGAGTTTCTTAAGCTAAATACGGTGACAATAGGAACACCACCTGATACTATTTTTTATTCCTCTTCTCATTATGATTCTCTGGCCTTAGAACAAGAGAAAATTGGTGAGCATTTAAGTCAAGGAATGTGTCAAATGTTAGATTTTCCTCGCTTAATTGAACGCACTTATCAAGACGGGGTAAAAATTTTTCTAGAATTAGGATCAGGAGGAAGTTGTTCTCGTTGGATATCGGAAACTCTTGGTCAAAAAGAGCATCTTGCATTGTGTATTAATCGTCGAGGTGCTGATGATTTAGCGACCATTATTAAGATGTTAGCACAATTAGTCAGTCATGGGGTAGAACTAGACTTATCCCCTCTTTATTTAACAGATGAAGCAGAAACCTTAGAGGCGATTTTTAAGACAGTGTTAACCACAGCACCCAAAGCTAATATTGAACCCCAAACTGAGCAACAAAATTCAATTATTCGAGAAAATACTGCTTCTCAAAAAGTCGCTGCTTTAGTCGCTTCTTCTACTCAACTTCTTTCCCAAGTTCCAACCATTTCTACAGTTGATCATTTAAGAACAAGCGTTATTTCTTCTCATCCTAAAACCGTTAGACCTTGTTTATTTGATCAACCTGAGATTCTCGAATTTATTGAAGGTAAAGTCTCTAAGGTTTTTGGTCAAGAATATGAACCCATTGATCATTATACCCAACGAGTCAGAATGCCGTCTCCTCCCTTTTTGTTCGTCAGTCGGGTGACTCAATTAGAAGGAAAATTAGGTGATTATAAATCAGGTTTCATCGAAACAGAATATGATGTACCAGAAGATGCTTGGTATGCAGTAGATGGTCAATTAACGGTAGGAATTTGTAAAGAAGCCGGCCACGGACTCCTGATGCTATTAAGTTATATCGGGACAGATTTTGAAAATCAAGGAAAACGCTCTTTCCGTTTATTAGATTTATCTGCAACCTTCTTATTTGAACAACCTGAAAATGTTAAGTTGTTACGGTGTCGAGTTAAGATCACCTCTTCGGTTAAAACTGATGATAGCTTATTAATTTTCTTCCAAGGAGAGGTGTTAATTGGGGATCAAGTTTGGATGAAACTTCATGACGGTTGTGCTGGACTCTTTTCTGATGAAGAATTAGAAAAAGGACAGGGAATTGTGCTAAAAGAGGCTGAAGAAAAAGAAAGAAACTTGATTAAAAGACAACAGTTTACTCCTCTTTTAACTTGTTCTAAGTCATTCTTTAAAAAAGAAGAACTTCTTAATCTAAGTCAAGGCAATATTGAGGCTTGTTTAGGGAAAAACTATCAACAAAATGGCTTAAATTCTTCCCTCAGATTACCCCCAGAAAAACTCTTAATGTTAGAGAAAGTGATGATGGTAAATCCTCAAGGAGGAATAGCTGGACTAGGGTTAGCAGTGGGAGCAAAACAGATCACTCCTGAGGACTGGTATTATTCTTGTCATTTTAAAAATGACCCCACTTTACCGGGGAATTTAATGATTGAAGGAAGTATCCAACTGGTGCAATTTTATTGTTTATGGTTAGGGTTACAAACTCACAGGAAAGATGCTCGTTTTCAGGTGATTCCTAATCAAACCCAAGCAGCCCGTTTTCGGGGACAAGTGACTCCCCAACATGGAACTTTAATGTATCAAATGGAGGTGTTAGAAATTGGACTTTCTCCTCAACCTTATCTTCTGGCTAATGTGGATGTTATTTTTGGCGGAAAAACCATTGCTACTATTAAAAATATTGGTGTTCAACTGGTAGAAAAAACAGACACCATTCCCAGTATTTTCCCACCCATTGAGTCAGGAACATTCCCCCATATTTCCCAATTATCAAAACAGTCATCGGTTTTATTTAATGAAAACCAATTAAAAACCTTTGCTAAAGGATCAGTGGCTGCCTGTTTGGGATCAGAATTTGACATTTATGAAAATCGTCAATCGGTTCGTTTACCTAACGGGGAGTTTCAGTTAGTCAGTCGGGTATTAGACATCGAAGGTAAACGTCATGAATTGCAAAAACCATCGGAAATTATTACCGAATTTGATGTCAAAGAAAATGCTTGGTTTTATAACCATAATGCCTATCCCACTTTGCCCTACTGTACTTATATTGAAATTGCCGGTCAACCTTGTATTTTCTTAGGGGTTTATATGGGAGCAACTTTATTATTCCCAGAAGATGATCTTCATTTTCGTAATTTGGATGGACAGGGAACAATTCTCAAAGAAATTGACCTCCGTAATAAAACCATTACGGATAAAGTTCGTCTCCTTTCTACCACCGCTATTCAAGGGGCAATTATTCAAAAGTTTGAGTTTGAGTTATCTTGTGAAGGTGAGCCTTTTTATCGGGGAAATATGGTCTTTGGAGACTTTAGCACAGCCGTGTTAGCGAATCAAGTGGGACTTGATGGTGGAAAACGTCTTAAACCTTGGTATCAACTGAATAATTTATCCGATTTAACCCTACAGGAAATTAATTTACAAGATTCCTTAACTCACCAAAACTTCTATTCAGTAAATCCTGAAAAACCCCACTATCGTCTTTCTCAAAATTATCTTGATTTTATCGAAAAAGTTTTCCTAATTGAAGATGGGGGTAAGTATCAAAAAGGATATATTTATGCCAGCCAATCAATTACTCCCGAAGATTGGTATTTTCCCTTCCATTTCTATCAAGATTCCGTGATGCCTGGTGCCTTAGGCGTTGAGTCTATTCTTCAAGCTATGCAAACTTATGCGCTGCAATTAGACTTAGGCAAATCTTTCAAAAATCCTCGCTTTGGTCAAGCCATTAATCATCAAATCACCTGGAAATATCGAGGACAAATTACACCCGAAAATCGTTTAATGTCTTTAGAAGTGCATATTTCCGATATTCGAGTCGAAGATGATGTAATCACAATTATCGGAGATGCCAGTCTTTGGAAAGAAGACTTAAGAATTTACGAAATTAAAGACATCGCCCTGTGTCTATTAGACAGTGAAGAGTGAACAGTTAACAGAGACCAGTGTATCTCGACTACTCGGTTAGTGCATTAACCATCGAATTGGGATAACCCCAGTTACCAGTGAATAGTAAACACCCATCTTTCTTTTCCGTCAGTTTAAAGTCAACAACAATGGAGAAATAAACCCCATGTTAACTAGCCATAACCCTCTTACTAGCTCCCCTAAACCATCTATCTCCTTTGATAGTGAAGGAATTCGAGAAAAATTAGCCAATTTAGAGCAGCCTTGTTATGTATATGTCAAAAATAACCAGATAGGACTTTCTCACGAACCTAATGCTGATATACTGCCCCGTAGCATGATTAATGCCCTATCACCCCAACAATTAGGCGATCGCGCTTTTTGTGACTTTCATGGTTTAGACTATGCTTATGGGGCGGGTGCAATGGCCGGGGGTATCGCTTCCGAAGATTTGGTGATTTCTCTGGGAAAAGCGGGATTTTTAGCCAGTTTTGGGGCAGCCGGGTTAGTTCCCCAACGGGTTGAAAAAGCCATTCACACCATTCAAGAAGCTTTACCCAATGGACGATATGCCTTCAATTTAATCCATAGCCCCTCAGAGGAAGCCCTAGAACGGGGTTCAGTGGAACTTTACCTCAAATATGGGGTAAGAACTGTTGAAGCCTCTGCTTACCTGGATTTAACCCCCCATATTGTCCGTTACCGAGCATCAGGATTACATCTAAATTCTCAAGGCGATATTGAAACCCAAAATAAGATCATTGCCAAAATTTCTCGGACCGAAGTTGCTCAGAAATTCTTAAAACCTGCTCCCCCTAAACTGCTGAAAGCTTTAGTTGAACAGGGACAAATTACAGCCTTACAAGCAACTTTAGCTGAAAAAGTTCCTTTAGCCGATGATATAACCGTTGAAGCTGACTCTGGTGGTCACACAGATAATCGTTCTTTGGTTTGCCTTCTCCCTTCTATTATTGCCTTACGCAATGAGATTCAACAGCAATATCAGTATGAGCGTTCTATTAGAGTGGGGGCTGCTGGTGGGATTAGTACTCCAGAATCAGCCTTAGCGGCCTTTATGATGGGAGCGAGTTACATTATCACAGGTTCGGTGAATCATGCTTGTATTGAAGCGGGAACATCTGAACATACCAAACAATTACTTGCCCAAGCAGCAATGGCCGATGTGGTAATGGCCCCTTGTGCTGATATGTTTGAAATGGGGGTGAAAGTTCAACTCTTAAAACGGGGAAGTTTATTCCCCATGCGCGCGCAAAAATTATATGATTTGTATCAAACTTATGAGGGAATTGATGCCATTCCGACCGAGGTTCGTCAAACCATAGAAAAGCAAATTTTCCAAAAACCATTAGAGGCCGTTTGGCAAGAAACCCTTGCTTATTTTCAAGAGCGAGATCCCGAACAAATTGAACGAGCAAATAATAATCCTAAACGGAAAATGGCTTTAATTTTTCGCTGGTATTTAGGGCTTTCTTCTCGTTGGGCAACCAGTGGACAGCCACAACGAACAATGGATTATCAAATTTGGTGTGGTCCGGCGATGGGTTCATTTAACGATTGGGTTCGAGGAACTTATTTAGAATTTTCCGAAAATCGTCAAGTGGTGGATGTAGCAACTCATATCATGCGCGGTGCAGCTTATCTCTATCGTCTGCAAAGTCTGAAGTTACAGGGGGTTAATCTTCCGTCTCCCTATCATTTTTATCGACCCACGCCTCTTTAAAAACCCCCTTATGAACCTTGTGCTGGAATTTTCCCATGATGACTAAAAATGCCAATTCTCCCTTTTCTGTTGGACTTCCCGCCCTTTATTTAGTGGCCTTTTTATCGGGAATTTCCCTAGGGTTATTTAACCCCTTTGTTTCTACCCTTATGAAAGAAAAGGGTTACGACAATATTGTTATTGGGGCAAATTCTACTCTTTACTTTTTTGTCATTGCCGCAGGAACACCAATTGTGGCTAGTATTCTTCGCCAAATTGGATTAAGAAAAACCATGATGTTAGGATTCCTTTTAATGGGAATAACTGCACCTCTATTTGCCTTTACTACTCAATTATCTCTTTGGTTTATCATTCGTGGCGTTATGGGTTTGGCCTGTTGTTTATATCTGATTTCTGGACAAACCGCTATTAACTATTTTTGTAATGATCAAAATCGAGCCATGGTTAATGGTTTAGATGCTTTAGCTTTTAGCTTAGGTTTTGGTATCGGTCCGATTATGGGAGCAGTCGCCTATAATCTTTCTCCTAAGATCACTTTTTTATTAGGAAGTGGCTTGATTTTAAGTGGAATTGTTGTTGTCTTTTTTGGATTACCAGAGAAAACGGTTAAGTTTCAAAAGCCCAATTTTAGCATTATTCAAAAGCTCAAACTTCCCCTACAAGGAGCTTTTGCTTATGGCTTCAGTGTTGCCACCTTAGTTTCTCTTTATCCACTTTTTTTACTCGAACAAAACTATGGTATTGAGCGCATGGGTTTAATCTTTGGCTTGTTTATTTTAGGCGGATTAATTTCAACCGTTCCTATTACTCATTTAGCCGATAAGATGGGTAAAGTTAAGGTTTTAGTCGGTAGTGTAATTATTGTAATTGTTTCAGTTTTTGGCTTATCTTTAATCGAAAATCCCATGATTACCCCCTTTTTAGCTTTTGTCTCTGGGGTAGGAATGAGTCCCATTTTTCCCTTATCATTAGCCCTGATTGGTTCTACCGTTACCCTTAATGAATTATCCTCCGGGAGTGCTGTCTTTACCTCAATTTATAGTGCAGGTTGTACCGCCGGTCCCATTCTATCAGCTATTGTCATGACCATGATGGGAACTCGGTATATCTTCTCATTAATGTTAGTCATTTTTGTCTTATTTTTGCTGAGTTTAAGTCAGTCCCAAAAGTCCCATCCTGACTATCAACATTCTTCGGAGAATAGTTAGGAAAGTTTCTTGAATTTTAACCACACTAATTAACCCCATTCACAATTTATTCAAGGACAAAATCATGGAAAAATTAGCAATCATTGGTTCGGGTATTTCTGGCTCTCCCATCGCCTATTATCTTCAAGATCAATATGAGGTTGATGTCTATGAAAAAAGTAGTCGTGTCGGCGGTCATGCTCACACCTTAGATTTGGATGAAGATGGTCAACGGATTTCTTTTGATACGGCTTTTGTGGTTTGTAATAAACCTAATTATCCCAACTTGATGAAATTTTTTGCTGATTTAGGAGCAGAGACTCAAGATCATTTAGGCGGATTTAATTTTTATAATTTGGATACTGGAATGCAGTTTAATTCCCTAGATCTAGAACTGCCGATGGAAGAATTCGCTCGTCAGCAACCTTCAGAATTAGTCGCTTGTTATCAAGAAGCTAAACGTTTTTTTTTAGAAGCACGGGCTGATTTTTGGGAAGGAAAAACGAGAATTTCTATGCAAGAATATCTAGATAAAAATAACTATAGCCAAGCCTTTCGAGATAACTTTGTCATGCTAATGGGGTCAGCCGTTTGGTCAATTCCTACTGATTTATTAATGGAGTTTCCCGCTTCAACTTTTATCAGCTTTTTTATGACTCATGACCAAGGCGGTTTAGGGGGAAAAACGGTCGAATGGCAAACCGTTAAAGGGGGAAGCAGTCGTTATGTTGAAAGGGTCAAAGATGCTTTAAAGAAACCCATTCGCACTGAACAAGAAGTGATTTCCGTTAAAAAAAGAGAAGACGGAAAAGTAACGATAAAAACGACCACAGATGAAGAAGTTTATGATAAGGTGGTTATGGCTACTCACGCTGATCAAGCATTAGGAATACTTGCTGAACCAACTGAATTAGAACAAAACATCTTAGGCTGTTTTAAGTATAATGAAACCGCCGTAACTGTTCACACTGATCCAGTTATTATGAACCCCGATCGCAGTAAATGGCAATCCTGGAATTATGGGCAAGTAACTAAAGAAGGAAAGCTTTATACTTATGTCACTTATTATGCCAATAAAGTACATAATTTTACCGCCAAGAAAGATTATTTTGTTTCCTTAGATACCCCCCCCATCGCCATTGATGAAGATAAAATTATCCGCATTCTTAAGTATCGACATCCAGCTTATGACATGAATACTCTAGAGGCGCAAAAACAAATTTATCAACTCAATGAAACTGGCCCTATTTACTTCTCAGGGACATATTTCCACATCAAAAAACGAGGCATTGATTCCTATGGCTTTCATGAAAGTGGCATCGGTTGTGCGGTTGAATTAGTTGAACATTTGAAAAAAGGATAATGTTTGGCAAAATACAGAATCAATAATCAGCAACTATACTCAAGTATTTTTCTTGACTCTTTTGAGTAAATTTAACTACAGCTAACTGTTAGTTTCTTAAAAGAAGTTGAAAAATTCTGCTCTTTGCTGAAACCTCCTTTAGGATAGAGAAAACATTCTTGACTACAAACTCTAAAAAATTGACACAGGAGATTTAACAATGAACTCAAAACATCTAGCAACTCTATTAGGATTAACCTCTGTAATCGCTCTTAATCCTGTTCTTCCCGTTAAAGCTGAACCCGTTATTTATATTGAAACAGGGGGGAAAGACAGTCTTCACTTTGATCCTAATGTACTAGCCGTGTTGGAAAGTATTGGTTTATCTTTGGCATCGGTTGAGAATACTGATACTCCCGCACAGGGATATGATTATGCTTTTGATATTCTTCCTCCAAGTTATGACCCTAATATAAGAGGAACGGATTGGGTATTTAGTTACGATGGAGAAACAGATAATTATGAGGCGATTAGTGGAACAACTGAATTGACTGGAAGTGTCTTTTTCAACGTTGATCAAACTAAACTTAATCTTCCTCCTGTGTTCGAGATCGGGGATTTTTCTGCCTTCTTTGAAGTTAATACCGATCCCAATATTCCTGAGCCTTACTTTGTTTTTGTGAGAGATACAGCCAACACAGGTCTTCCAGTTTTTAGCACCGTAGCACCCGGCTTACCTAATGTTGATTTGGTCAATAATACTTGGATTCTAGAACCTTTAGGAATTCTTTTAACGAAAGAGTTTAGTGATTATTTAATAGCAGCAGGAGCAACACAATCGGTTGAAGGATTACAAGTTGCTGTAGCCAGAGGAGATCGTACTTTTATTCCTTTTGCTACTTCTGTTCCCGAACCTACGAATCTTGTAGGAATTTTTTCGATTGCTGGCTTAGGGTTAATTATGAAGCTCAAAAAGTCGGTTTAGTTAACCTCTGCATAACTAGAGGGCTCTCTTGGGTTTGGTGGGTAAAATGTGTTCTAAGATACAGTCCTGCTGGCGAGCGAGTGGAAGGAACCACAGAGACACAAAGGACACAGAGATCGATCACTCCTATATAAGTTAAACTTATCACACAAAGAATAAGAGAGCCACTAGAGTTGTTGTGTAATAATTAGAAAAGCTTGAATCTCTGCCACAATCGAGTGTTTAGTAATTTTAAACTATAATTTCTGTCACTCCACTCAATTAAAGTAAGAGATTCAGCCGTTTTGATTGTTACTTTGCAACAACTCTAATGATTACTTGTCATTTTGCTATATAGGGAAATTGTTCATGAATTCTTTGTTTTCATCTATTGGATTAGCATTAATTGCAACCACTTCTGCAATGTTCGTTCCTGTAACTACTATAGCAGCGACGTTTGACTATAGCCCATCTTCCGCACTTCTTAACATTCAATTGATAATTTTTACTAATACATTGCTTACAACCCATTGCCAGTAAGGATTATAGCTACAATGATGGATTTTTATCAAGGTGAAGAATTGTAATTGGTTTTCTCAGAAAAAATCAATTATTGAAAATAGTTCTTAATAGTATTCTCTACAATGACAGTTTTTCGTAAAAACATCTTGGGGAATGTAAAAACATATAAAAATATATGAAGATGTGCGGAATGTCGGCTATAGTAAACTACAGTTAATTTCAACACGACCTATTGAATCTAATCATGTTCTCAGCTTTTTTGGTGATCAAGCACAAAATGAGGGGTTTTTAGCTTTTGCGAATGCAGATTATTCTGCACCAGATGCTGGTCATACAGGAGGACGAGAATTAAATGCAGGAACAACCTCTTATTATACGGCTGGTCGAGAAACTAATTTAATTGCTAGTGGAGCAACTCGTTCAGCAAGCTTGAATGGAATAACTGGTTTTTCTAATTTCTTGAATTATCTAGACACTAATAATATTGCCATAGATAATTTAGGAATTAGCTATGGTCCTAAAGTGGGAAAAGATATTACAACAACTTGGAATTTAGGAGATGATGAATTCGGTAAAGATTGGTTTTTTACCAAAGATGGGGAAGTTGAAATCGAAGAGCTAATTTATCGAGCCAATCCAGATGATGTGGAGATATTTTTGTCATTAGGAAATACCAAAATTGTTAGTTTTGGTTATTCTCCTAATTATTTTATTTCTACTAACGAAATAGATGGAAATATTGTATTTGGACGTAATCTTCTACTGCTCGATCCAGTACGAGCTTTTAAGGAATCTGGTCTAGATTCTTTAGAATCAGGGTTAGCAGATGCTTTTTTAGAAGATGTTAATGCTGCTGGCGGTTGGGTACAACTTTTCTCTGATGGAGTCGTCAATCCAGCCACTGATGTTACCTTTACTATCGAGAATGGTTATCGAGTTTTAACCGTCTCTTTTCCTTTGGAATTAAGGGCTGTGGGTGTACCTGAACCCAGTTCACTATTGGGATTATCTCTATTAGGATTAGGTGCTATTATCTATCGTTGCTGGCGAGTTTTCTAATTGATTTCAATGAAGCTTAATTAACTTAACTCGCTTTTTCTCAGCAGGAAACAAAGAATCTACAAATTGTGCCAAAGATTCTCCATTTTGCTGAGGAATTTACCATTTTAAACTAGATATAGATGATGTCTAGATAGGGTTGGCTGAATAAATCTAAAAACCTTGTTGGATAATATTTTTAGGCTTTTTTGAAATCAAAAAGTGCCAGCCATTGGAGGGATCGGGGGGGAAATTTAGGCTCTTCTCGACTTTCTGTGATAATTTTTGCTTATGGAATCGTGAAATGTTTACTGAGAAAGACTTTTGGGACTATTTTTCTGAAGAAACTATCATTATAGACCTCATTTCCACACAGAAACCAGAAGAGCCAAATTTAGGCACTTTTTCCCTGAAAATTAGGTAATTGACCCCCTGAAAATCGGTAAAACCCTACACCCTATCCCCCACACCCCACACCCTACCCCCACCGAAAAACTTTTTCAGCAGACCCTAAATGCAAGGCTGGGGAGACAAATCCCAATCCGTTCAGGATAATCGCTTTCACGACTTGCCCAGCTGTGACAATTTCTCCTGGAACCCATTGATACTTGTTCGTTAATAATTTCAACGATTCCTATTTCATCTATAATTCCAGCTACTAATCCTAGATGGTCTAGATTTTTAACTTGAATTTCTGTTGATTAAGTCATGGTCGAACAGCCCACTCGCCTCAGTTTTCCAAGAATATGACGGTTAAAAACGGCGATTTAACTCAATTGAGGTAAATTACCGAAAAAATGCCGATCATCAACCTTAATTCTCAAAAACTGGTTTAAAATTGATTCATAATTTCCATATAAATATGTTCTAACTGTACGGTCTGACGGGCGATAGAATCAATATTAATGCCGTCGAATGCCCGAATAATCTCGCTTAATTCTAGGTGTTCATCTAACCAAAAAGCTAAATCTTTGCCGTAAAATTTGGGAGTAAATCCTAATTGTTTACCTCGATTTATGGCCGCTTCTTGATCCTGGGTATCCATGATAATAATTTCTTTCGCAGGAATGTGCTGACGCAGCTGATTTAAATTACCTTCGGCAATAATACGACCT
>NZ_JASJFF010000254.1:0-5391 GCF_030065435.1 Microcystis sp. M53603_WE2 | reverse complement strand
TTTGGGTTCCCGCTTCAATCAGCATGATGTCCCCGGGGACGAGGTTAACCGCGTCTATTTCTCTGCGTTGACCCTCGCGAATAACATTAACTTGGGGAGAGGAAAGTTTTTTTAAAGCGGCCAGAGCTTTTTCGGCGCGACTTTCTTGCAGATAGCCGAGGATGCCATTGAGGATGACAATTGTTAAAATAGCGATCGTATCTTTGAAGGGAACACCAATTTTAGCCAGATGACCGCGCTGTAATGCTAGTAAATCTAGTCCCCCAGAAATTATGGCCACGGCAATTAAGAGCAGGAGCATAATATTGGTAAACTGATCTAGGAGAATTTGCCAATTACTGCGCCCTGGACGTTCTTGTAGTTCATTTTTGCCATAATATTTAATTTTTTGGGCGATTTGCTCCCTATTGAGGCCATTAACAGCCGAACTACCGAGGATAGATAGGGTGGTTTCCACCGGATAGGTATGCCAAGGTTGTTGCAAGTTAAGGCTAGAATGGGCAGAATAGTCGGCATTAGCGGCCATGGCAAGTGAAGATAGTTGATCTAAATAGATCTTAGCCCTTTCTTTCCCCGGTAACAGGAAAAAACAAATGTTTAAACTGGCTCTTCCTGCTCATAGACAGTCTTAACGAGTAATGTAGATAAGTAGCTGGTTATAATTAAATTGAAGATAGATCCACCCTTAATCCCCCCTTGATAAGGGGGGTGTCTGAAAGTTTTTAACATCTACCTACTTAGTCAACAGCTTAGTAGGGCAAAGTAAACCAAAATTGTGAACCTTTTTCGTCATTATTCATAATGCCAATTTCGCCCCCGTGAGCATGGATAATTTGACGACATAGATATAAACCTAGTCCTAAACTAATCTGATGATTATTATTGCCTCGTTGATAGCGATCAAATAATTTTTTTCTCTGGGTTTCGCTAATTCCCACCCCATTATCGGCAATACTACACCGGAGATAATTGCCCTCTAGTCTAGCGGATAAAGTGATAATTATCCCCTGGGGATTGTGTTTAAGGGCATTGGCTAATAAATTCTCAAAAACTCGCCAGAGATGGTGAGCATCGGCATTAACTAAGGGTAAATCGGGGGGAAAATTATTAATTAAAGTTGCTTGATTTTCCTTTAATCTTAACTCCCATTCCTGACTGATCTGTTGACCAATTTCGTAGAGAGATAAAGGCTTTAGTTCTAGGGAAACTCCCCAAAGATCATTTTGTCGGGTTTCGACGAGAGAATCAATTAAAGTTAATTGTCGATCGCAACTGTTGGCCATCTGTTGTAAAATCTTCTGGGATACTTCTTTAGTTTCTCCCTGAGAATTTTTAATTAAATTATTTAAGATCATTGACATCCCGATCACGGGATTGCGGAGATCGTGAGAGACGGCATGAAGATAAATTTCTAAAGTTTCCTCAGTTTTTTGACGTTCTTTAATTTCGTTTTGGAGTTGTTTTTTTTGACGGCAAATAGTTAATTGATTTTCGATGCGGGCCATCACTTCTTCCCCTTGAAAAGGTTTAGAAATGTAATCGACACCTCCCACTTGAAAAGCTTTGACTTTATCTAAGACATCATCAAGAGCGCTGATAAAAATCACGGGAATTTCTCTGGTTTTTTCATCAGCTTTTAACTGTTCACAAACTTGATAACCATTGAGATCGGGCATATTAATATCGAGGAGGATCAGATCGGGAATTAGCGATCGCACTGTATTCAGGGCCATCTGTCCATTAATCGCTTTGCGTACCTGATAGCCCTTCTCGGTGAGCATAATCGACAATAGCCGCACATTATTGGGCAAATCATCGACAATTAAGACACTAGGGCGCAGTGTGAGTTGAGTCATGCCGGTTATCTTATAACTCAAACTATTTAAATAGGGTTTGCTGAATAATGGTAAAACCCTTTTAAAATAAGGCTTTTGACCTGTTAAAATCCGATGTTCATGCTGCGAAAATCGGATTGGGACCTTCAAAAACCTTGCATTATCCTTCTTGTAGTACAAAAATGGTACGAAAAGAGAGGGCAACAAAGCCTGAAACGACCGACGACCGGCTACTGACGACCGACTCCTAACCCCACCAACAAACTTTTTCAGCAAACCCTAAATAAAGTGTATAAAAAAAACAGGGGCTTGCCGAAAAAGTTTTTCCTGGGGGCAGCGTGTCGGGTGGGACAAGCGAGAAAGTCTCGTTACTCTACAGCGAGCGACTAGGGATTGTTGCCCATAAAAAAAGCACGGAACCCCACAGCAATCAAGGAACCACTCAAAAGAGTTATTAATGTCCAAATTTGGTTACTTTGGGTTCCTTCCACCTTGATCAGTCGATTATCCATACTATCGACTTTCTCTGTTAAAGTTGCTAGTCCTATCTTGACATCGGTGACATTTTTCTGTAGGGTTTCTAGCTTTTGCTCGACATTTTTCTGTAAAGTTTCTAGCTTTTGATCAAACCTTTTTTCGAGATTATCTAGCTTTTGCTCGAAACTTTTTTCGAGATTGTCTAGCTTTTGATCAAACCTTTTTTCGAGATTATCTAGCTTTTGCTCGAAACTTTTTTCGAGATTGTCTAGCTTTTGATCAAACCTTTTTTCGAGATTGTCTAGCTTTTGCTCAACATCTTTCTGGAAGGTGTCTAGCTTTCGATCAACACCTTTAATACTATCTTTAATTTCCTTAAGGACAGATTCCAGGGAATAGGTAACGGTTTCTGCTGTCATTGCGGTTAACTCCTATCAGTCGAGAGATAATGTAATTATCGATAAAAATCCTCTTAATTCTCCACTTGATTTTTTTGGGAAAATCTCGCATCATCTTCCAATTTGTCGCTGATTTCCGGCAGTTTTAGCAATATTCCAGCGAATAACCAATAGTAAACAGAAACAGGCTCGACGGAGAGAGGATAATAGTAGGGGTTATAGCTAATAAAAAGTATAAAAATCCAGATACAGAGACCCCAATGCTTTAAAGCAGCATTTTTTACTTTTAAATAGGCTTTAAAGGTGAGAATACAGAGAATTGTCACCAGTGCCATAAAAGCGATAAAACCGATGATACCGATTTCGTGGACGAGTTTAGCGTAGTAGGTTTCAATTAGTCTTATCCCTTCTTCTCCCGCTACATGAAGAGCGCCACTGCTGGCTCTGCCTAAACCAAAACCAAAAAGCTGTACATATCTGAAGCTCAACTGCATTTGATTGCCTACAAAGTCAATGGGAGACGAATATAGCCAGCGACCGATAAAATTTAGCCCTCTTTCCTGAATAAAGGGAATTAACGTCACCGCGAGCAGGGAAATCAGTCCCAAGATTCCCAATTTTAATGGTAACTTTCGTTTACTTTTGCTAGTAACAATAAAAAGAACCAAGTAAAACAAAGGTACTAGCAAAAAAGGTAATCTTTGTCCAGAAACCAGAGTCGCAAGCAAGACTAAAACCATGGCCACCCAACCAGCGACGCGCCATCTTTTTTGCGGATCACTAAAACTGGCCGCGTAACTGATGACGCTACTAGATACTAAAAACCAACCCCATTGCCAAGGATCGGAAAATGTGCCGGGGAGACGAATTAAGCCTCGATCGGGATTATACAACAATGAACCGCCGACAAAACATTGAGCTTTCAAGGTGGCTTTTTCGGTAATATCCGGATAAAATTGGCTGTCAGATTTCGGGACACGGACTTCGAGTTGATTGAGGAATTCATTGTCAGGACAGATACCTTGGACGAGTAAGAAGTATTGAATTAGAGCTAAACCGCAACAGACTAAGATCATCACGATTAAAACTCGGTTAACCATGAATAAATCTCGTTTTTGCTCGATTAAATAGTACCCACAGAGAACTAGGGGAATATAACTGAGGAGGATTTTTAATCCCACAATTCCCACAGCAATTGCTCCTTGGGGCAGATTGACAAAAAGAAAAGTTATCAAGCTGCTGGCAAGTAAAATCAAAGCTGTGATGAGAAAAGGCTTGATTTTGGGGCGTAATTGTTTAAAAGTTTTTGTTTTAATTAAAATTGCCGCTAAAGCGGCGAAATAAAAGGCATCCTTGGCGATTTTGTAGAGAGCATAGGAGGGCTCTATGCCAATAAAGTTGCCCACTACCTGAAAAACTCTCACCACAGACAAAGCGAAGGTATTACTCAGGGGAAGATAGATGATTAGGGCTAATAATCCCAGACGGGGATGGATAAAAGAAGCGACCATGGCGGGAACTGCCCAAATTCCTAACAAGGCCGCTTTTTTGCCAAATAGAATCCCTAAAACTAGACTGATTATTGTAGTGGCGATCACTAATATAATTAGCAACAGGGGATTAATCTCTTTCATACCGTGCGGGTTGAACAGGTTTAGCAGAAAGTGTACCGGATTTTTGCCGAGATTCTCATTCTCAATGGCGGAGGTGGGGAGCTTTTCAGTGATCAGTAAACAGTGAACAGTAAACAGTAATCAAGTGAGGTTCTTTTTGTTTGTGTTAGGCAATAGACGGGGTTATAAGAGATGAAACCCTTATATAGAAAGACATTTGGCGATTTTTGTCAATTGTTTTCCATCTAGAACGAACTAATCAATTAAGTCTCTTGCCAGATAAGGATGTAGTCTATTTATGCCACCCGATCAAACCATACCAAGTAACGAAGAACCATCAGTGAACTGAAAACTCACATCTGATACTGATCAAAGTTTCCTCTTGCTTCTTACCTCTTGCTATACTTATGTAAAATTTTATTTATCTCGATCTTGACTCCGTGGCCGAAAATCTTTCTTTTCAAGACCTTTATCAAGCTGGAATCAGTGCTTTTGAGCGTGGACAATATCGTCTTAGTGTCCAGCAATTAAATGCGGCTTTAGCCTTAATTTCCTTAGGCTCCCGAGAAGGGGGTGAGATTCAAATTTGGTTAATTTCTGCCCATCAAGGGTTAGGAGAGGGGGAGAAAGCTAGTGAAATCTGTAGGCAACTTATTACCCATCCTATCTATCAAATTCGCGAACAGGCCAAGCGTCTGCTTTATATTATCGAAGCTCCCCGTCTCAAACGCCCAGATGAGTGGATGACGAAGATTCCCGATTTAGAGAAACTTCCCGATAGTACACCGCAATTTAAAAAGGGGACAAATAAACAGAAAAAAGAAGAATCCCCCGCACCCATGCAGTTAGAGCAGCATAAAAATACTGTTTTTAGCGGACTGGCGATCGCTATTGTTCTATTGATGCTCTGGTTTTTTGCTAAAAATAGCCAGCAATTCCAAATTCAGAATGTAGCAAGGAATACAGAATACAAAACGCTTTTGCCCTGTAGCTCCCCATCCAAAATCAAGAAGAATTAACGCGAGTAACAGGGATGGCCTCATCGAGCATAAAGTCTAAAAGGTGGTG
>NZ_JASJFF010001284.1:0-1155 GCF_030065435.1 Microcystis sp. M53603_WE2 | reverse complement strand
TAATCAGCAGCTGGTGGTGGAGGTAAAACTGGAAGATGACTGCTGGCTGCGGGTGGTGGTGGATGGCAAGACAGAATTTGAGGGTGTACTGCCCCAGGGAAGCCATCGCACTTGGCAAGCAAACCGAGAATTAACCGTGAGGGCGGGTAATGCCGGCGGGGTTTACGTTGCCGTTAATAATGCCCATGCTAAACAACTGGGGCAACCGGGCAAAGTCGAGGAAGTCACCTACCGGGCAAATTGAGCTAATTTATGCAAAAGGTTTTTTCACCCCTTGATCGCCTTCAGGGAGGGTTAATCGGGGCATATATTGGGGAATCCTTGCATAATCAGCCCCTAATACCAGCCTTTAACTATGAGGCGACACCGAGGACGATCCTGCTTTTGCAAGCTCTGCAATCTCAGGAGGATTTTCCCCTTGCGATCGCAGCCAAGCAGCAGTCGGAATCGGCGTTATTATTTGTGCTACTACCGGAGATTTTAACCTGGCCTGACCATGGGGAACGTTGGCAAGCTAGATTAAATTTTTGGCTAAAAAAGGGCTTAATTTCCGAGTTAACCCGACAAGAAGCGATAATTTGGGGAGAGGCTGTAGGTCTGTTATTACGGGGAAAAAGGCCTTTAAATCAGTTAATAGGGCAATTGCTAACTATTAACCCCAAGAATAAGCTATTAGAGCAGATTCAGTCAGCTTTAAGGCAAAATCATCCCTTAGAGTCCATTTTATCGGCTTGGGCGAAAGATAGCTCACCTTTAGGAATTGCGATCGCAGCTTCTCTCTATACCTTTCTGCAAACGACCGAGGATTTCGCCGTTAGCGTGCGTCGCGCTAATTCTAGTCCCTATCAACGGCAATTAACCACCACTTTAGCGGGAATTTGGGCGGGATTGTACAACGGTATCGAGGGGATTCCCCTAGCTTGGCGGCAAAATTTGCCGAAAGAGCCAGTTAAACAGCAATTAATGGATAAAGCTGGGGAAATCTATCGAATTTCCCTGGGTATATCTCCTCATCTTGTCCTATCTCCTCATACTGCCGTCGCTTACGGGGGAACAATCCAACCCCGTCCTAGCTTAAAATTGGTCTCTCAAGATAAGTAGTCGTGCAGAATTAACTTCTTGGTTAGGATAGGCAAAAGGCAATAGGCAAAAGGC
>NZ_JASJFF010001168.1:0-1300 GCF_030065435.1 Microcystis sp. M53603_WE2 | reverse complement strand
GACCACAACTTATGATTACATAATTATCGGTGGTGGTATCACCGGTTCCGCCTTAAGTTATGAACTAGCTAACCTAGGCAGTCGAGTCCTCTTATTAGAAAAAGAAACCCATCCCCTCAACGCCACTTTCTACAGTTACGGGGGTTTAGCCTATTGGTCGGCCACCACAGAAATCCAGAGAAAATTATATCAAGAAGGTCGAGAAATTCAGCGCAATTTATCCCAGGAATTGGGCATAGATAATGAATACCGGGACATAGAGCTAATTCTCACCGTTAACCCCGAAGATGATCCGGTCACTGTGGCCGAAAAATTTGCTATCTTTGCTATTACCCCCGAAATTCTCGATCCGCAGGCAGCGATCGCTTTAGAACCTCTATTAAATCCCGCAGCTATCTCCGGAGTTTTACGACTGCCCCACGGTCACATTAACGCCGAAAAAACTAATCTTGCCTATCAACAAGCTTTCCTGCGTCTGGGAGGCAAGATTATTCGGGAAGCTGTCATCGAATTAATTGAAACTGCATCGAGAATTACCGGCGTAAAAACTCCTAAAAATAATTATTCTGCCGGGGAAACTATCGTCTGTGCCGGGGGATTAACTCGGTCTTTACTGCAAAAATCCGGTATTACTGCTCCCGTCTATTTTACCCATGCCCAGGTGATCAAAATTCCCCCCACTGAGATCAAATTAAACACCCTAGTTATGCCTGCAATTCCTGCCAGATTGGTATTAGAGCAAAAAATCACCCAACTAGAAAAGCAGGGCATTTGGCAGAGAGAAACCCCAGAAATAATTGCCAGTGTTTTAGAAACGGGGGCGGTACAATTCCGGGATCAAAGTCTTTATCTAGGGCAAATTAGCGCCATTATCACCGATCCAGGCGGGAGTTTAAACCCTCTGACGGGGGAAAAAGCAATACGCGCCGCCGTGGGGACATTGCTGCCCTCTTTAGCCTCTCTCCCCGGCAGCTGTCATCATTGCCTAGTGGCCTTTGCCCCCTCGGGACGGCCTCTGGTGGGAGCGATCGCCGATAAAGTGGGATTGCAGGTATTTTCTGGTTTTACCAGTACACTTGTATCGGCTCCGCCCCTAGCTCGACGTTTTGCGCGTCATCTGCTGGGGGAAAATGACGAGATAATTAGGGTTTGCTGAAAAAGTTTTTCGTGGGGACAGGGTGTGAGGTGTGGGGTGTGGGGTGTGGGGTGTGGGGTGTAGGTTTTTACCCATTTTCATCTGGTAAATTACCTAATTTTCAGGGAAAAAGTCCAGGGATTTTCCCCCCGATCCCTCCCAGAT
>NZ_JASJFF010001016.1:0-1826 GCF_030065435.1 Microcystis sp. M53603_WE2 | reverse complement strand
CTTGCGGTGTCAGTCTGTAGAGCGACCATAAGACCAGAACAGAGTAAATCTGTTAAGGCAGGTGCGGAACCCCGCAAGGGAAAGAAGCAGAAACCCAAATCGTGAGGTTTGGGAATCGCCGTCCGTTTTACGGCGGCGAGGATGTCAAGATTATTTTCCTTTCCCTAGAGGTCTCACTTGTTATCATTGTAGAGCCTGTTGATCTTTTGGACTTAACTTCACGACACTTCCCATCTCCCCATCACCCATCTCCCCAATTCATAATTCATAATTCCCCTACTCCCTTCTCTCTTTTCCCTTCTCCCCAACTCCCACTCTGCAATAACTACTGGCAGCCAGAAATACGTTCGTTTCGTATCACACTTTGTGCTTTTTGTCAAAAAAACTTTTTTTTTGCAATAAAACTACACAAAAAAAAGATCATCGTTGTCGGTGAAATTGACTAATTTACCCGTTTTAATTAGGATTACCTTGTAGGTGTGGCAAGGGTTTCAACCATTGCTGCCCAAAAAAGCACAAAATAGCCCAATATGAAATTATATCAAATCGCTGTAACCATGACAACATCGTTGTTAAATAAAAATTTTTCTCAATTAATTCTTAAGAATTTGTAAATATTGCGGAATGTTAATTTAAATATTCTCAAGCTTTTGGAGTCAATAGATAATTTTTGCTTATCTTTGTCGGAAAATAGAACTCCTGGAAAAATCCAACATCTACCATTGGGTTAGAATTCTCCGAGTCAGGAGATTATTTTTATTTATTCTTCCCACTTCATAATTCATAATTCATAATTCCCCTTCTCCCCCACTGTTGACTTAAAACCCCCCACTGATCACTGAAAAAGGCCTAACTTTGGGCAAAAATCTGGTTTGTGTCCCCTCTTAGCGATAAAATTTCTACATCTGGACCGTCGAAAAGTATAAGTTTTGTAAAGTAAAATTAAGAAGGGAGACAAATTTAAGATAGCCAACTTATGGAAGTAACTTTTACCGCTGCCGAATCCCTAGAAATTGTTGTTGCTGAACAAACCATCCCGATTCAGCATTATCTGCGTCAACCGCAAAGATTAGTACAGGCTATCGTTGAGACTAACTTAACGGAACACTTGTCCGAGAATCGGTTTCGCCTAAAAATGCGTCCCCTAAACTTCTTGAATATGTACTATTTTCAGCCCACGGTTATTCTTAATGTCTGGGCCACCTCTGAGGGGACGATATTTTTGCAATCAGAAGACTGTCAGATCAAAGGTATTGATTATATCAACGATCGCTTTAGCCTCAATGTTAAAGGCAAACTCGCTCCTGTGGAAAAAAATAATCAAACCTATCTAGCGGGAAAAGCCAATCTTGAGGTGAAAGTCGCCTTACCACCACCATTATGGTTAACCCCGCGTCCGCTGTTAGAAATCGCCGGTAATAGTCTCTTAAAAGGGGTTTTATTGCGGATTAAACAGCGTTTAATGAGTCAATTGTTGCAAGATTACCAACAATGGGCTAAACAGGACATTATTGCCCAAAATTACCCCGAAACGATTCTCGATCTCTCCCTTAGTTAAATAAAAATATGAGTTGGACAAAAGTATTATCTGTAGATTCCCTTGCCCCCGGCGCCCGTCAAGTGGTAAAAGTAGGGGACAGTTCCATTCTGTTGATTAATAATAACGGTCAATTCCACGCCGTCGCTAATCGTTGTCCTCATCTCAAATTATCGATGACGAAGGGCCAAATTAGCGAGGATGGCGCGATCGTTTGTCCCTGGCATCGTAGTTCTTTTGATCACTGTAGTGGTGCTGTCAACGACTGGATTACCTGACCCCCCGTGGT
>NZ_JASJFF010000700.1:0-3203 GCF_030065435.1 Microcystis sp. M53603_WE2 | reverse complement strand
TTATAAGGGATGGAACCCTTATATAGAAAGGCATTTAGCGATTTTTGTCAATTGTTTTTTATCTAGAGCGAACTAATCGAATTAAGTCTCTTGCCAGATAAGGATTTAGTCGATTTATGCCCCCCTATCGAACCATACCAAGTAACGAAGAACCAGAAAAGCTGTCGTAGAACGACGGGGTTTTCAACCCAAATTTTCGCTCAATGTTCCGCTATGGTAAAAGGGTTACGGAGTCCTCCTAGCACCCGCACACCACACGAAAACCGTAGTAGTGGTAGGTGCTGACGCGCCTAGCGAAGAAGCTGCGGAAAGCGGAACGACAGAGACCTGGATTGCCGTACCAAGAACCGCCCCGTAATAGAGAACGATTATTATTCTCAGTAATCCACGCCGACCCGTCCTCTGGCGCTCCGGTATAGTTATCGTGCCAATCGTCCGCGCACCATTCCCAGACTTGCCCGTGCATATCGTAAAGTCCGAAAGCGTTGGGGGGAAACTGCCCGACGGGAGTGGTTTGTTGTCGATAAGTACCCTTTTTACCGTCGGCGTAGGTATAGTTTCCGTGATAGTTCGCTATTTCGGTGGAGAGGGTAGCCCCGAAAGCAAAAGGAGTGGTCGTTCCTGCGCGACAAGCGTATTCCCACTGTGCCTCGCTGGGGAGATGATAATCTTTCTGAGTAAGCTTGGATAGCCGTTTACAGAATTCTACGGCTTGATACCAGTTCACACACTCTACCGGTCGATTATTTCCCTTGAAGTACGAGGGGTCGAGGGATAGGTCGATGTCGATTTTCGCCTGAGATGCGATGATTCGCCATTGCTCTTGGGTAATGGGATATTTGCCCATGTAGAAAGAGGGAACGGTGACTCGATGCTGCGGTTTTTCGTAGTTATGCCCCTCACCATCGGGCGATCCCATGAGGAAAGTACCGCCAGGGATATAGACTATTTCTAGGTCGATATTATTGCCGAGGTTTTCGCTCTTTTGAAAACCTTTTCCCAGGCGAGGTTTGATTATATTCCCTCTGGGATCAACGGTGATGATCTCGAAGGAGAATTCTTTCCCTTTTTCCTCCTCCTGACTACAATCTTCCTCTTCTACTCCCCGCTTATTTTCCTCTCGCTCTTTTTCTTTCTCAAATCGTCTTGCTAATTGCTGTTCGTAGGCTTCTCGAACTTTCTTTTGCTTGGCTTTAAGAAGATCGCTATAGGGTTGAATTAACTCTTTTTTGAGATCGATATTCGGTAAGCGGACTTCGTAGTAGGGATCGAGATTTAGATAATAAATATCGATATAAAAAGCCAAGAGAATTTGGTAAATTTTGATAATTACCGCTCTAATAATCAAGAGGATTTCATCTTCGGTTTTTCCTGCCTTTAATAATTCCCGTTCTACTTCTCGCCAATTCCATTCGATCGGTGAGAAAGACATCGCTTGCTTATCCTGCATTTTCCAAGAGGCAACTCGAAAGGTCACGGCATCCGATCGAATGTCTGTATAGATTATATATACAGGTACGCAGGACAACAAACTATGTAACCGTTCGATTTCGATTTCCTCGATTGGTTGCTTGAAATAATCTCCAAAAAATTTAACGGGATATAGTTGATCATTAACTGAATAGTAATCCGCAAGAAAAGAACTCACCTTTCGCATCTCTAGCTTGAAATCTAACTTCCTCATGGCAGCTAGGGAGCGATCGCTCGCTACACTGGGTAAACAGGCTAATATCAAGAGAGTTTGTTGATATTTCTTGAGCATCTGCTCGGTTTCAAAGCGACTCAACTGCGATAACCATGTATCTTTGTCCCACTCAGCTTGAATTTCTTGCAGCTTTAACTCAATTTCTTTTTCTTGCTGTTCTCTTAGTAGTTCTTGCCGTAGATAACTCAGGTTACGTTGTTCTTTTTGGATGGCGATTTTGATTTCTTTCAATTCAAGAGAAAGATTTTCTAAACCGATTCTTTCCCTAGGGATTTCATTATCTGTTTCTTGTTGCACCAATTCGCACTTGAATTGCTGCAACGCCAATTCGCACTTGAATTGGCGTTGTTTTCTTTGCAGTTGTAGGGATTGATTATCGAGTTCCAGCTTTTTTTTGTAGTAAGATAACTCGGCTTTTTTGACTTCGCTATTATTTTCCACTACGGAGGCACCATGACGAGATGCTTGATCATCATTAGATAGAAGGCGCTCCATCAGCTTCAGTGCCACCCGGGAGATACCAACAACAATTTGCTCGATCATTACCGCGTCCATTAGACTAACTCCTCATACTGTAGTGTTTTCATCGAAAATTTTGGGTCTGAAACCCCGTCGTTCTACGACGGCTTTACTGTTAAGTATTAGCACATTTACGAAATATATGCTAGTGTGAAAGGACATGGAAAAAGCCTATTCGTTTCGATTTTACCCCACACCCGAACAAGAGTCGCTATTGCGGCGCACTTTGGGCTGTGTAAGATTAGTTTACAATAAAGCTCTCCATCTCAGAACACAAGCTTGGTACGAAAAGCAAGAAAGAGTAGGCTACGCTCAAACTTCTTCAATGCTAACCCATTGGAAAAAACAAGAAGAATTAAACTTTTTAAACGAAGTAAGCTGTGTACCTTTACAACAAGGGTTAAGACACCTACAAACAGCTTTTACTAACTTCTTTGCTGGTCGTACTAATGGGACTTAGGCGTTTTCGGTAAGCAAAAAAGGCTCAAACCATTACGGGACAAAGGGTTAACCTCGATTTATGATTTTCCCTTGATATATCTGGGTTTCAGCGATTTTGGGCTTCTCGAAGTAAATCCCAAGCGGGGATTGGAGTTGCGGCTTTTCTCGATTTGTTTTTTGTCTAAGTCCCACTAAGTATCCTAACTTTAAGAAAAAACATCAGGGAGGAAGTGCCGAATTTACCAAATCTGCTTTTAAATTCAAAGACAGACAAATCTATTTAGCTAAATGCACAGAACCTTTACCTATTCGATGGTCAAGACAAATACCAGACGGATGTGAACCAAGTACAGTAACAGTCAGATTACATCCCTCAGGACGTTGGCATATTTCAATAAGATTTGATGACCCAACGATTAAGCCATTACCCCCAACCGATAAAGCCATCGGAATTGACTTAGGAATTAGTAGCCTCGTGATTACCAGCGATGGCGATAAAGTGTCTAATCCCAAGAATTTGAACAAGCATTATCGGAGA
>NZ_JASJFF010001300.1:0-2878 GCF_030065435.1 Microcystis sp. M53603_WE2 | reverse complement strand
TGCCAGTTTGCTGCTGTCTTTTCGCTGATTATTGATTACTGTTTACTGATTACTGATTGGGTGCATCTCACATTTGTAGAAATACCGACAATCAGCAATTATCAGTGACTCTTAAATTAGTACAAAAATATGAACAATTGCGTGTAAGCATCTCACAGTTAAGCTAATGCGCTCCGGGGTTTGGGGGCGGCACTTCGACAAGGCTCAGTGACCGCGCCACGCCCCCAACGGGGGGTTTGGGGGGTTCTACCCCCCAACCCTACCGTTGGGAGCGTAGGGTTGATTCAAGGTAGGGTTGATTCATGAATCAACCCTACCCCGTTGGGGGCGTGGTGCCGCCCCCAAACCCCGGAGCGCATTAGCTTTTCAGTGGGATGCTTACACGCGATTGTTCATATTTTTGTACTAATTTAAGAGTCACTGATAATTGCTGATTGTCGGTATTTCTGCAAATGTGGGATGCACCCTGTCTCCTATCTGGTACTATGATAAGAACGTAGGTTGGGTTGAAGCATGAAACCCAACGCCCGCATGGGTTACGCTACCGCTAACCCATCCTACAAATAATTGTGCCTCCCTACTTAAAACACCTGAAGAAATTGCCAAAACTTACTCATCTTTGAGCTTAGAACAAGTTTATGCAACAATTCTGTACTATTTGCATGAGCAAGAAAAAATAACCAATTATTTAACCGAATGGATTGAACATGGAGAAAGAATGAGAGAAATACAAAAACAAAATCCTCCTCCTGTGGCGGAAAAATTGAGAAAGTTAAGGCAACAAAGAAAAGCAGTCAAACAAGTAAATGAGTCTGAAATATCTCTTAGATGAAAATGTTGATCCTCTCTATGGGACTCAACTAAGAAGACTCAAGCCTGATTTAGTTATTAGAGTCATTAGAGAACCTGTTATACTAAATCTGTTGAGTATAGGCTACTTATGAAGACAGGCACTCATGCAAGAGGCAAGAGGCAAAAGGGGTAATAAATAATCAGTCTTTAATAACCAGATTTAGTATCACGGGTCGCTTGCATGATGTCGTTGGTTGTTAGACGGCTAGTTGCTTTGCCACGGATAGCGGCAATCAGTTGCTTTCCCCGGCTGAGGGTTCTAGGCTTGCGAATTTGCAAGATATCCCCAATCACTTCCAGCTGGATTTCTGTACCGGGTAACAACCCAAGCTTTTCTTGAATATCAGGGGGAATAGTGATTTGTCCGTTAGGGCTAATTTTCATGGTGTTTTTCTGCATATACTAACAAATAATCGGAAGAGTCAGTGCCACTGGCTGCTTGACCCCCCCCAAACGTTTACCTGGGAATAACTCTGATTTATTATCCTGTATCCTATTTGGTACTATGATAAGAGCAGAGAATCAGTCAAGCATTTTATGAAAAAAGTACTTGTTATTTTAATTCTGGGTTTTCTGAGCGAACAAATATCAATAAAATCACCAATTTCTGTCCATAAAACCCTCAATAATTTAGCCGTAGCTAACAACAATAATCGTCCCACTCCCCAGAAAAAACCTAGTCCTTCTCCACAGTTTCGGTGCGATGGTAGAACTCACTGTTCCCAGATGACCTCCTGTGCAGAAGCGACTTTTTTCTTGAAAAATTGCCCCAATGTCAAAATGGATGGAGACGGTGATGGAGTTCCCTGTGAAAGTCAATGGTGTGGAAAAAAATCCTCAGAAAAATGTTTGGAAAGTTTTCCAGATAACTAACTTTGGTTCCTCACCCCAATTCTCTCATTTAAAGAATCGGGGTGAAAACAATTAAGAAGCAGTAATCACGGGAGAATTAAGATATTGATAATTCCAGTCCGATTGTTGCCAAACGCGACCATCAAGGGCAATTTGTTCGATTAAACTAGCTAATCGTAAAGCTTTTAAAGCTTGTTCCCCACCGACAGAAGGTTGGTCCCCACCGCGCACACAATGAACAAAATGTTCTAATTCCGCGTGTAGGGGTTCAATATTGCTGGTATAAACTTTTTCAATTAAACCATCTTGACGGTAGAGAACTTGACCGTAATCGGTGCTATAGTTAGCGGTGGTTTGCCGGTGAATGAGGATTTCATTATTGAGAAAATCCGCTTCCGTGAGAGAATTTTTACAGTGGGCCGCTAAACGGCGAATCTTGCGATGAGTCACCTTACTAGCGGTTAAATTAGCCACTACTCCATTACTAAAACCAAGGGTTGCAGTGACATAATCGAGATAACCGGAATCAGTGGCAGCGCGACTACCACTAGCGGTTAATTTCACCACGGGAGCGGAGACTAATTCTAAAATTAAATCTATATCGTGGATCATTAAATCTAACACCACCGACACATCATTAGCGCGCTGGGAATAGGGACTCATGCGATGGGATTCAATCGCTAAAATCTCCTCGGTTTTCAAGACTTTCGATAACTCTTGGAAAGCGGGATTAAAACGCTCGATATGACCCACTTGCAGGATACAATCGTGATCGGCTGCTGCGTTGACTAAAGATTCCGCTTCACTAATACTAGCGGCGATCGGTTTCTCGATCAAGGTATGTACTCCCCCTTGCAGACAGTCCATCCCGACTCGATGGTGTAACCGCGTGGGGACAGCGATACAAACCGCATCTACCCTAGGTAAGAGATCTAAATAATTTTCAAAAAAACGGACTCGGTATTTACTGGCAGTTTCCAGTCCCTTTTCGACGTTGACATCGGCCACCCCGACGAATTCCACGTCTTTTAATAAACTCAGGATGCGACTATGGTGTTGTCCCATGTTACCGACCCCGATAACCCCGACTTTAATCGGTTTGAGTTGATTTCTGTTACCCGGAAAGTTTGCTGGTTGATTGGACATGAATTTTAGACTCCTGTGTTCACACTCC
>NZ_JASJFF010000125.1:0-1066 GCF_030065435.1 Microcystis sp. M53603_WE2 | reverse complement strand
TTTGTTGATCGCTGTCTCACCTATCATGCCGTAGAAACACAACATCAGGAACGTCATCTCACCGAGACACCGGACTTTGAAGCGAAGAACCCTTCTATTAACGTTAACATTCGCACCAAGGAAGATTATATCGAAATGGAGTGGGATGTGGTGGGTTGTGAAAGCTTTTTACGCGAAACTGGTAAATGGTCTAGTTTGCGGCCAGGTGAACCAGTTCCCACCTAAAACACCTGAACTACCCATACATATCTACTACAAGAGCCGAAAGTTAATCCACAAATATGTCTTGGACAGCCAACGATTCGAGGAATGCGTAATTTAAGAGCGAGGTATTTATGGATAAAGAAGAAGAACTAAGCTAAACGGCGCTTAACCTGCATGATCCAATAGCTATAACCCTTTTGGAGTCTATATCGGTGATCCGAAGTAAAAGCCGTTTAGCTTACTTGAGCAATGGCGAGAATTGACCCCGGAAAAGCAACAAAAAGTTTGGCAATTTGTTCAAATACTTAAATCTGAGTCACAAACAACACCAGAAGCTAAATTTATTCCCCAAACACCATTAAGCAAAAAGTTATGGGAAATCCGACATCGGGCGATCGCAGCTGGATTGCAACTGCTCAATGAAGAGGAAATAGAACAAGAACTTGCTGCACGTCGAGGAGGGTGCAGTGAGTCATAGGAAAGCCTACATAGACTCTGGCGTACTGATTACTGCTTTCCAAGGCATCCAATCAGCCAGTATCAAAGCCTATCAAATTCTCAACGATGAAAATCGGGAGTTTGCCTCCAGTCGATTTGTTCAGTTAGAAGTATTGCCTAAAGCAATTTTTAACAAGCAACAAGAAGAAATAGAATTTTACGAAACATTTTTTCTGGCTGTTAATTACTGGGCAACTGACTTAGAAAAAATTATACAGAATGCTCATGAAATTGCTGGCACTTACGGTTTAGCGGCGATGGATGCACTTCATGTTGCTGCTGCGCTGCAAATTCAAGCTGATGAACTAATCACCACCGAAAAGCCAACCAAACCAATGCACCGAGTCAGGGAAATTCAGATTGT
>NZ_JASJFF010001156.1:0-4496 GCF_030065435.1 Microcystis sp. M53603_WE2 | reverse complement strand
ATCTTATCACAGATCGAGACATCAGTTAAGTAGCTGGTTATAATTAAATTAAAAATGGATTTTAGGTTCGATCCCCCCTGCCTCCCTTGATAAGGGGGGTGTCTGATAATTTTTAACGCCTACCTACTTATGGTTAAAAAAGATACAAAGATTACTTTTCAGAACTACGCCCTAAATCTTTAGATCTATGATAGGCCGCCACTACTGCCTCGATAATTGTCGATCGAAAAGAGCCTTTTTCTAATTGTCTCACTCCGGCAATCGTAGTTCCTCCGGGGCTAGTGACGCGATCCTTTAATTCCCCAGGATGTATGGCCGATTCTTTTAATAGGGTTGCCGTCCCTAAAACTGTTTCTATGGCCAATTGAGATGCGATTGATCGCGGTAATCCGGCCGCCACACCACCATCGCTTAAAGCTTCCACCATCAAGGCCACAAATGCCGGGCCCGATCCCGATAATCCCGTTACCGCGTCCATCAAAGCTTCGGGAACTTCCACCACCGAACCGACCGCAGCAAAAATATCTCTGGCTACGGCCAGATGTTCCGGTTCCGCATAACGACCAGGTGCGATTGCTGTAACCCCTTGTCCCACCGTGGCGGGGGTATTAGGCATCGTCCGGATGACGGGGCGATCGGGAAAGCCCATTTCTAGGCGATTGAGGGTAACTCCTGCTAAAATCGAGATAATCAAGGGTTTTTCGGGTATTCCCAGCAAACTATTCACTACTTGCTCTAAAATTTGCGGTTTTATCGCTAAGATTAACACCTCAGTTGCTCTAGCGGCTTCCCGGTTATCCTCACTGACTTGTACTCCGTAGGTATTAACCCAAAAGTTGCGCCGTTGGGATTGGGGTTCACTGACTAACACCGTTTCGGGACTATAAATATTTTTTTTTAATAAACGGCTGAGAATGGCCTCAGCCATCACGCCGCCGCCAATAATTCCTAAACGAATAGACACAGTATTATTAAAAGTAAAAAGTAAAAAAGAGAGATTTAGCTATCCTACCAAGAAAAAACGCATCCTCTCGATAAATCGATCGATTTCTAGCTTCGACAAACCTGACGAGAGGACTATGGCAGGATTCATTGAGCTAATCGACTGCTTTCGGCTCCCCAAGCAGGTGCGGAGGAAACGGGACGAGCCATTTTCGGGTTATCAGCGATATCGTGAATAGTTCCGGAAAGGGTGCTAACTTTAACGCAGCTGGGGGTAAATAGGAAAATACTCTCACCGATGCGTTCTTGATGACCATCAATTGCATAAGTGCCACCGGCGACAAAATCCACGGCTCTTTGTGCTTCTTCGGGATCCATGACGTTGAGATTTAAAACCACCGATTTGCGTTCTCTCAGGGTTTGGATAACTTGGGGCATTTCCTCGAAGGAATGGGGCTCGATCACGACTACTTCTGCATTATTGTTGTTAATACCTGGCATACCGATCACGTTGCTTCTGTTGAGTCCCATAGATGTGGCTGTACTGAGATTTAAAGGTTCGCGTTGACGACGATTGAGGGGATCTTCTTCTTCGTTTTGATCCCTATCTTGGGGGGAAGACTTTTCCCAGTTCATTTCTTCGTAGTCGGTTTCGTCTTCGTCTTCTGGTTGTTCGGAGATGCCGACAAAATCTTTGAGTTTGGTAAAAATGTTGTTCACAGTCTAAGTGTCCTTCAAAAGATTTTTTAGGTGGTCTTGGCTAGAGTCGGGGTTATTTTAGTGGCCTTTAACAACTTTTGTTCTCACTTGGTACAGGAGAACTATTTTGTTCAGGGTTCGTCATTCTAGTCGTCTGGAGGCAGCGGTTAGTTCCCTCTTTTCAGTTATCAGTTATCAGGGGATAGTTTTCAGGGATTGGGAAAAAGTCAATTCCTCATTTCTAACCACCGGTTTCTAGACTGAACGCTGTAATCTTAAGATATATTGTCACCGATTATTAAAATTACTAGGAGTTTTTTCTGTAAATTTACGGAGATGGTTCAGTAAATACGATCGCCGAAGATGCCAGTTCCCACCCGGATCAAAGTGGCTCCGGCCTTGATGGCGAGAGGATAATCGTTAGACATCCCCATGGATAGATGAGGCAGGCATAAACTAGAGCTATTCTCGATTATTTGGGCTAAATCGCTGGTTTTTTCAAAGGCGGCTAACTTTTCCCCAGCGGATAATCCTCGGGGCAGAATTGTCATCAAACCTTGAATTTTTAGCTGTTTACAGTTGACTAAAGCGGGAATATCTGCTAGTAATTCGTCTGTGTCCCAACCGAACTTATCGGGATCGGGGACAATTTTCACCTGTAGCAAAACTTGGGGATTAATCTCTAATTCCCCAGCTAGGCGATCGAGTCTTTGGGCTAATTTTAAACTATCGAGGGAATGGATTAAATCAAAAGATTCTAGGACTTTGCGGGCTTTATTTGCCTGTAGATGCCCGATAAAGTGCCAAGAAATATCTGGCAGGTCTTTTAGTTCTTGCTGCTTCGAGATTGCTTCCTGTAGCTTACTTTCAGCAAAATCTCTCACTCCTGCTCGGTAAGCTTGACGGATATAATCGCTCGATACCTGTTTACTGACGGCAATCAGGCGCGTGGAGGGGGGTAGGGTAAGACGGATTGACTCGATACGACTAGCGATCGTCATGAACTAGACTGAAAAGGTTTGTTGATAAGTTTGGTTGAGACTGTTAAATTCTTGCACATTACTGCCCCGGCGCAAATTTCGCAGCCGGTTTTCCACTAAAAGACGAGCATCGGAACGACTAATCGGATCGAACGAGACTTTTTTTGGTCCCACCGTCACCAGAAAAAAAAGACGTTGGGCATAAAGAGTGGTGAATAATTCCCGATGTTCTTCTAATAGACACACTCTGTATAATAGACCGAAAGTAGGATGATTGAGATAGGTTTCGTTACTCATTCAAGCGATCGCTAAAGGAAAAGGATTGAGCGAACTAGAAAATTTTTCCACAAAAAAATCAAGCGGATGGCTCAAAAACAATTGATTTTTCGGGTGTTTCCCCTAGCCTGATTTTACCAGAATCCTTCAACGACAACTAACGATGCCAGTCTATGTCATGATTTCCTGAGTTTTCACTTTTTCCCTGTTAACTTGGATACATCTCGGTGACAAGTTGTCACCACCAGAAATTAGCTCGGCTGCAAAAATCAAAGATTTTCCCTTAGCTGAGGAGACTACGAGACAAGAGGATAAAAAAGACAATAGACAAGTATAATACCCATAAAAGCTAAGATTATCTCAAATTTATCTGGGTTTTTAGAAATTTTAACCCGATAGCGGCGATCGGTGAACTGAAAACTCACATCTGATCACTGATCACTGATAACTGATCACTGAATCGCTGATCAAATGCCCTAAGCTTGTATTAAGCCTTTTTTAACTTCAAATTCCTTTAACCTCAATCAATATGGATTTTTCTAGTCTTGTTGCCAGTCAGCTAAACGCCGGCGTTATCTGGCCCGAAGGAATCCTGATTATTACCCTGATGGTGATTTTAATCGGCGATTTAATCGTGGGACGGAGTGCCAGAAGTTGGCTGCCCTACGTTGCGATCGCTGGTCTGCTCGCTGCTGTGGTTGCTCTCTACTTTACCTGGGACAATCCGAAACCGGTGGCTTTTTTAGGGGCTTTTGAGGGCGATAATCTCAGTATCGTCTTTAGGGGGATTATTGCCCTTTCTACCGCCTCCACAGTGCTGATGTCGGTGCGTTATGTGGAACAAGCGGGAACCTCCCTAGCGGAATTTTTAGCCATTATGCTCACCGCGACCCTCGGGGGAATGTTCCTATCTGGCGCTAGTGAATTGGTGATGATCTTCATCTCCCTAGAAATGCTCAGTATTTCCTCCTATCTAATGACCGGTTACATGAAGCGGGATCCTCGATCGAACGAGGCCGCCTTAAAATACCTGTTAATTGGAGCTTCTAGTTCGGCGATTTTCCTCTATGGTGTTTCCCTTCTCTACGGTTTATCCGGAGGTGAAACCAGTTTAAGTGCCATTGCCCAAAAATTAACCGCTGTTAACGGTGGTCAGTCCTTGGCCTTAGCGATCGCATTAGTGTTTGTGATTGCCGGTATCGCCTTCAAAATTTCGGCGGTTCCCTTTCACCAGTGGACTCCTGATGTGTACGAAGGTTCACCCACTCCCGTGGTGGCTTTCCTCTCGGTAGGTTCCAAAGCGGCCGGTTTTGCCCTAGCAATTCGCCTATTAGTGACGGTTTTCGGTCTAGTCAGCGAACAATGGCGGTTTATCTTTATCGCTCTAGCCATTTTGAGCATGATCCTGGGCAACGTGGTCGCCTTAGCCCAAACTAGCATGAAACGGATGTTAGCCTATTCCTCGATCGGTCAGGCGGGTTTTGTCATGATTGGTTTAACCGCCGGTACTGACGCGGGTTACTCTAGCATGATTTTCTATCTGTTAATTTACCTGTTCATGAACCTAGGGGCTTTTGCCTGTGTGATTCTCTTTGCTCT
>NZ_JASJFF010001124.1:0-1663 GCF_030065435.1 Microcystis sp. M53603_WE2 | reverse complement strand
ATTGTTACCGATTCATTACTTTGATCCCGCTTCGGCCATGCCGGGGTTAACTAACTATTGGGGTTATAGCACGATCGGCTTTTTCGCGCCCCATGCCGGTTACAGTAGCGATCGCTCACCGTTCGGTCCTTTGAATGAATTTCGAGATCTGGTGAAAGCTTTACACAAAGCGGGGATCGAAGTGATTCTCGATGTAGTTTTCAATCATACCGCCGAGGGGGACGAAATCGGGCCGACTCTTTCCTTGAAAGGTATCGATAATCGCACCTACTACATCCTCGATGGGGAAGATCAAAGCATCTATAGCAACTATAGCGGCTGTGGTAACACCCTCAAGGGCAGTCATCCGATTGTTGGCAAAATGATTCTCGATTGTTTGTGCTATTGGGTGTCAGAAATGCACGTCGATGGTTTTCGCTTTGACCTAGCGGCCGTATTATCGCGCAATGTGGACGGGGAACCGATCCTGCAAAAAGGTTATAACATGATCTGGGCGATCGAATCGGATCCGGTCTTAGCTGGGACAAAATTAATCGCCGAAGCTTGGGACGCGGCAGGATTGTATAGTGTCGGTCAATTTGTCGAATTTGCCGATTGGTTTTCCGAGTGGAATGGTCCTTTTCGCGATGATGTGCGCGCTTTTGTCCGGGGAGATACCGGCATAGTCAGCAAATTAGCGGCGCGGATTTTAGGAAGCCCCGACATATACCACAGACCCGATACCGATGTCAATAGAAGTATAAATTTTGTTACCTGTCACGACGGCTTTACCCTTAACGATCTAGTTTCCTACGACGAGAAACACAACGAGGCTAACGGCGAGGAGAATCGGGACGGTTGCAACGATAATTTTAGCTGGAATTGTGGGGTAGAAGGGGAAACCAATAACGAGGCGATTAAAACCCTGCGACTGCAACAAATAAAAAATCTCTTAACGATCCTGTTCATTTCCCAAGGAACACCTATGCTGTTGATGGGGGACGAAGTGCGACGCACCCAAAAGGGCAACAATAACGCCTATTGTCAGGATAACCAGTTAAGTTGGTTCGATTGGAGTGCGGTAGAGCAAGAGTTCGATCTTTGGTGTTTCGTAAGGAGACTGATCGATTTTAATAAAAAATTAGCTCTTTTCCGTCAGGAAAAATTGCTAGAAGTCACCTATACCAGTCTTGAACCCCATCTCAGTTGGCATGGCGTACAGTTGAGTAAACCCGATTGGTCGGAAGATTCCCACAGTTTAGCTTTTTCCCTGCGTCATCCCAAGGCGAACGAGTATTTACACATTATGCTGAACGCTTACTGGGAATCTCTCAACTTCCAGTTACCCCCCTTGGGACAAGGGGAAAAATGGCATCGCGTCATCGATACTGCTTGGCAATTGTCCGAGGCAGCCTGTGATTTAGATGCCGCAGCCGCTATTGAATCGGAAACCTATCGGGTGCAAGCGCGTTCGGCGGTAGTCTTAATCGTTAAACCAGTATAACAAGAGGAGAGATATTGCCCGATCGAGCGATCTTGAATGCTTTAACTAATGAACAATGGCATCAATTCAATCGTCAAGTGGAAAAACGTTATTTATTTGCGGAGCAATAGCTGAAATGATGCGGCTTTCATTAGCGAAACGGGTATCGATTCTCTCTTTGTGTTTAATTGGTTTTTCCCT
>NZ_JASJFF010000514.1:0-10108 GCF_030065435.1 Microcystis sp. M53603_WE2 | reverse complement strand
GGTCGTGCCGTTTATGAATGTCTCCGCGGTGGTTTAGACTTCACCAAAGACGACGAAAATATTAACTCTCAACCCTTCATGCGTTGGCGCGATCGTTTCCTCTTTGTCCAAGAGGCGATCGTTAAATCCCAAGCAGAAACCAACGAAGTTAAAGGACATTACTTAAACGTAACCGCTCCTACCTGCGAGCAGATGATGCAACGGGCTGAATTCGCCGCCGAAATCAAAACCCCCATCATCATGCACGACTACCTCACCGGGGGTTTCACCGCTAACACCACCCTGGCGAAATTCTGCCGCGACAAAGGGTTACTGCTCCACATTCACCGGGCAATGCACGCGGTTATCGACCGTCAGAAAAATCATGGGATCCACTTCCGCGTTTTAGCTAAGTGCTTACGTCTCTCTGGTGGTGATCACCTCCACTCTGGAACCGTTGTCGGTAAACTCGAAGGTGAACGCGGAATCACGATGGGTTTTGTTGACCTGATGCGTGAAGACTATGTAGAAGAAGATCGCGCTCGTGGTATTTTCTTCACCCAAGACTACGCTTCCTTACCCGGGGTAATGCCCGTTGCTTCCGGTGGTATCCACGTTTGGCATATGCCCGCGCTGGTGGAAATCTTCGGTGACGATTCCTGCTTACAGTTCGGTGGTGGAACCCTCGGCCACCCCTGGGGTAACGCACCTGGTGCCACCGCTAACCGTGTGGCTCTGGAAGCTTGTATCCAAGCTCGTAACGAAGGACGCTCCTTGGCCCGCGAAGGTAACGACGTTATCCGGGAAGCTTGCCGTTGGAGTCCTGAACTGGCTGCCGCTTGCGAACTCTGGAAAGAAATCAAATTCGAGTTCGAGGCTATGGATACCCTCTAATACAGCCCTTCAGAAGGTTGTTAGCAGTTATCGGTGCAAAATAATGCCGGGGACTTGCCCAAAATCGGGAAGCAGTCGCTAGAATTTCAACACTGATAACTGTCTAGCCAATAACTGAAAACTGTATAAAATGTATCCGAAAAAAGTTGTTCAAGATACCGCGAAAGTCTTACAAAGTTACCTAACTTACCAAGCGGTTCGCACGATTATCGATCAATTGTCAGAAACTAATCCCACTTTAGCTATTTGGCTGAGTCACTATACTTCTAGCCATTCCATTCAGGATGGCGAGGCCTATATTGCGGGGTTAATGGCTGAGAATAAAGAGTTAGTTTTGCGGATCATGACGGTAAGAGAACATCTAGCCGAACAGGTTTTAGAGTTCTTGCCAGAGATGGTAAAAACGGGAATTATTAATGACAATACCGAACATCGTCGGCAACTTTTGGAACGTCTCACCCGTACTGCTATAAGTCAACCAGAGACATCGGAATTAAATCTCGATGTTGATGATCTACCCAACCCATAAGGAATCAAGAAACCCATGAAAACTTTACCTAAAGAGAAGCGTTACGAAACTCTTTCCTACTTGCCCCCCCTCACCGATCAACAAATTGCTAAACAAATTCAATACATGATCGATCAGGGTTATATTCCTGCTGTGGAATTTGAAAAAGATCCCAAACCCGCGGATTATCATTGGACGATGTGGAAACTGCCTTTATTCTCTGTTTCTGGTCCCCAAGAAGTTCTTAATGAAGTTCGCGAGTGCCGCACTGAATATTCTGATTGCTACATCCGCGTTATCGCTTTTGACAACATCAAACAATGTCAAACCATGAGCTTTATTGTTCATAAACCCAATGCTGGCCGCTACTAATTTGGCTGTCATCTAATTATTAACTGTTGAGGGGGGTTCTTAAACCTCCCTTTTTTTTATTTGTCTGGTACAATTTTTAGCAAGAGTGAATCCGAGCTAGAAATAGGGGAGCATCTCACCTTTAATTGAAATGACTATATAATTACTCACTTGCATAAATGAAATGCTCCCAATATAATGGGACTGGATTCCTGTTTTTCTCATTAGCGATGGCATTTGATTATGTAGTTTTAGGCAGAAAGCTCAAGAAAGCGCGGGAAAGCCTTTTAATTGCTCCGCAAGAGTCGGCATTGCGTCTTCAAATCAGTTTGCAGGAATATCTAGATATTGAAGAAGGCAGGAATGAAATTACTGGCGACCAGTTGGTCTTGTTATCTGTTATGTACCGCCGTGACTTCAGGTACTTCGTTACAGGCGACTACCCATCAGCAGAGTCCCAAGTTCAAGAAATATTTCGTCGCAACGCTGCCCTTTCCAAAAGCGATCGCATTGCTATTCAGGAATTTGTTCGGCTTTGTGAGTACGAAGATTTCCTAGAAAGGGAAGTATTTCAGCGTCAGCCTACAAAGATTCCTAATTACGCACAATATCCGTTTAATCATAGCTACTTCAAAAGACAAGGTGAAGAAGCAGCTTCTTTGGAGAGAGAACGTTTGGGTTTAGGGCAACAGCCAGTAGAAAATATATTTGAGTTAATCAGAAATCAAGGCATTCATATATTCAAACGTCAATTAGAAGATAAAAATATATCCGGACTATATATTAACCATCCGGTAGCTGGTCACTGTATTCTCATCAACTATCTTGATGATTTATACCGACAAAATTTTTCTGCCGCTCATGAGTACTGTCATGCTTTATTTGACTCTTCTGAAGGGCAGGAAGTTACATACTTAAAATCTTTAAATGCTCGGTCTGAACTTGAGTGGAGAGCCAATAGTTTTGCAGGCAGCTTTCTAGTTTCAAAACAAAGAATTGAGTCAGATTACTCACCCGCAGAAAGCTACGAAGCTTGGGTTAGTCTCATTCGGCGAATTGCTGAACGATTTCGAGTCAGTTCTCAAGTGGTAATTATCCGTTTATCTGATCTTAAATGGCTCAATGAAGCTTTAAAAGATCAATTAATGCAAGAAAAACGTTTGGTCATTAAACATGACGAGAAATTTGATCCTGAGACTCCACCAACGCTATCTTCAGGTATGCGAAGTAAATCTGCACAAATTATACGTCAAGGTTTGTCCTGGCATTTCATTGATTTGTGTACAGAGGCATATAGAAGACGAGAGATTACTCACCATAAGCTCCTAGATATGCTACTGCTACCTTTGGAAGATGGTTATCAGCTTCTAAATGAACTTCTAACGTTTTTGGAGGTCAGTAGTTAATGATGGGCGTAGTATCTATCGATACTTGTGCGATTATTCACTTCATGTACATTAATCGCTTTCATCTTCTTAAATTGCTTGGATACTCTGTGATTACTACAGTGTATGTTCAATTAGAATTTGAGCAGGGACATTCTGATAGTTTAAATTATTACAAAAAACTAATTGATTATGGTGAAATTACAACATTTCCTCTAGAGATCGAGGATTTAGTTGAGATGTCAAACGTCCCTCAATCAAAACGTGCGAGTGATGCAGAACTGTCCTGTTTTGTTGTTGCCAGACGTATCGGTGGCAAAGTGCTGACCGATGATAGAAAGGCAATAAATTATATTCGGCAATACCTTCAAATGCCGAAAGATACTATTACTCAACTGGTGGAGGTTTTGATAGAAGCTTATTTAGCAGACCATTTAGGGGATCATGAGCTTAGATCAATTCAGGAAATTCTGGAGAATAATAAGTTCAAGATTAAGTTCGACTTAGCTCGTGAGGCAGCAAAGAGAAGATGGATGATGGATGAGAAGTGTTGAACGATAGTGAGATTTCCAAGGCACTGCGTAGCAGCACGCCGCTATTACCTGGTGCTTTAATAAAATGTAACGCACCTTGTCTGTGGGGTGCTAAGTTAACATCAACATAGGAATTATAACTATTACTGGACTTATACCATTTTTCTTTATTTGCGTCACAACGAATGCAGGCTTGGCAAGCATTCGAGCGTGGATGTCTGTCATGGATTTAGAAATTTGGTATTACCCCTTGACAAAAGACCATAACCCGTGCTGTATCTGAATGGGGTTTTACTGGGTACAAATTAAGGAAACCCCAAATAAATCTAACGCCTTCGAGCCGTTGCTTTTTTATTTTTTGATTCGATTCGTCAAACTATACCGATATTTTCTAGGTGTCGATAGCCTTGAATAGAGGTTCCTTTTAGGTTCAAAAATTTATCAACTATCATAAGTAAAATAATCTCGTTTTTGGCGATTATATCAAATCTTAACTCTATTGTCTATCTTTGTGGCCTTAACTTGTTTGTGCCTTCAGTCCTTCCCTATATGAATTTCAGCTTTTATTTTAAGTTAATTATTTGCATAACAATTATGGAATAGCCTATTTTTTCCGATTTTATTGATACAAAGAGCGGGTGAAATCTAAAACTTTTTGTTGCTTTTCTTTGGGTAATTTATCGATTAAAGCTGTTAGCTTTTCTGTTAAAGATAACCAAGTTTTGTTCTGAGCTTTCCAGATGACAATAAATTGCTGCATTGGGAGAGAACAAAGGGCTATAGTTTCCCCTAGATCATTACTAAATTCAATTTCGTAACAACCATCATTGTAGTCTTCAACAATTGTCCCTTTTTCTCCCATTATTAAGTTATGTTCAGGCAAGTCAACTAATAATTCCACAAGGTCAAATAATTCTGGTTTAATCATGGTCTTTTTCTCACATATAAAGTTACTAATTTAGCTGTATCACTATCAGGCTCAACAATCCATCCAGTCCTCACTATTTCTTGTTGCCCTGGTTCAATTCCTGTAATTTCTAGGTCAACTTGATAGCGTTTGTCATGTCGATCTGTACTTTGATAAACAGCTTTTGCTTCAAGGGATTTGTTAGCGATTTGTTGTAGAAGTGGCTCATAATTATCTTGAGTATATCCTAAGTGGCGTTGAAACATGATGGCTTTATTTAATCCTTTTGGATTGTCTAAATTGAGAGCATATTGGGTTAATTTTCTAGAATCTATTTTGACTTTGTTGACAATATCTTTTAATTTCATTGGAATTAAGACGATTATTAATTTTGACTTTGCCTCTAGTTTCATATTTCATAAGGGAGCATCTCACCCTTGCAATAAGTAGAAATGCTTAATGAGATCAATAAAAAAGTTAAAAAAGGCAACCATTTAGCTCTGGACTTTACCCGTACAAAAATACTAGCTATGGCTAAAAGTCTTACAGAGCCTGAGTTAAAGCAATATAATACTAACGGACTACTGAACACAAAATCCTGAAGTCTTTACGCAGATAGGGTTTGAGGCAAAAATATTCCAATTTGACCTTTCGACCATTATAGCTTGTTTCGGGGCAGAAAACCAGCAAAAACATGGCTACAGAGGGAATTGCTTACTCTAGAGATTAATGACATCATCTGTGATCATAAGGTTAGCGATCACTATAAAGCCAACTCCACAGAATCGCTCTACTCTAGATACAGTCAACGGTACAGCCATTTTCAAGGGGAAAATGTACCCAGTAGCGTCTTTTCAATTTTTTCTGAGAAGCCCCATGCAGTAAGGGTAAGGGTTCCGCCCTAATGCCAATAAACAGCGACCTTATCTCCCCACGCCTAGATTATACTGTTCGGATATGCCCTGCCCTACAGTTTGAGTTTTCAAGGTTATGGGTGCTAGTTTTCGGTACTTGTTAGAGTCTATAAGCTGCGCTGGTATTGGAACTTTTAGTACAAATGCTCAAACTGCACCAGTCAAGATTTAATGGGTGAAAAGTATGTTAACATCGCTGACTCTTCGGAATTTCAAAAGCTATCAGGAGGCAACCTTGTCTCTAGCACCCATCACCTTTTTAATCGGCGCTAATGCGTCAGGTAAAAGTAATGCACTAGAAGCAATTCGCTTACTTTCGTGGTTAGCGAAAGGCAGCAGGTTAGATGACATTGAACGCAACATTCAAAGCGGGAATGCAATTGCTCGTGGACAAGCGATCGATCTTTTCGGTGCAGAAAAACAGTATTTTACCTTGGGAACACACATTGATAACGCTCCTGACGGTTGGACTGATTTTGAGATTGAAATTGGGCTATTATCAGACCAACTTATTATAATCGGAGAAAGTGTCAGTAAAGCTAATAAAGATCAGGAATTAACACTTTACAAAATTGATAGCGATCCTAACCCGCACACCGATGAAATTAGGGTGATGTATAACAATTTTAACAAAGGTAAAAATAAGCCCCACATACCTTGCTCTAACCGACAAGCCATTTTTTATCAATTGGAAACTCCCAGTCGGTTCCAGCAAAGTCATACTAAATCACAAAAAATTATTCCAGCAGTTACTAAAGTAATTCGAGAAACCTTGAGGAATATCGTCTTTCTTGATCCTCGTCCAGCAGTAATGCGGGATTATGCTTACGCTAAAGATGATGATATTAAAGAAGATGGCTCTAACCTTTCTAGTGTTCTTTACGCAGTTTGTCAGCAGGGAGAGACTCAAAAAAACAAGTTGCTTGACTTCATTCGTTCATTACCAGAACAGGATATTACCGATATTCGCTTTATCATTACAGACCGCAACGATGTTATGGTGAAACTAATAGAGTCTTTTGGGAACAAAGAACATCAGATAGATGCTCCTTTGTTGTCTGATGGTACTCTGAGAGTTTTAGCGATTGCTGCAACTCTACTAAGTGTAAATCCTGGAACTTTCGTAATTATTGAAGAGATCGATAATGGTGTTCATCCCAGTCGTGCAGATAATTTAGTTAAGCAAATTCGGGAGATCGCCTTAGAAAGAAAACTGAGGGTACTGATCACCTCCCATAACCCGGCGTTATTAGATGCAGTACCCGATAGTGATATTGGAAATGTACTTTGTTGTTACCGAGATCCGCAAGCAGGAGATAGTCGTATTGTCCGATTAGCTGATTTAGAGCGTTTCCCCGAATTAATTGTGCAGGGAACTCTTGGTCAGTTGATGACTAAACAAGTATTAGATAAGTTCTTAAAGGATAAGTCCACAGCAGAACAACGTCAACAAAACGCGCTAAGTTGGTTAGAGCAATTAAAACAGGGAGAAGTAGCCTGATGGGAGCTATTTGTCTGATCGATACTTCGATCTTTTTAGAGATACTTAATGTCCCCCACAAAGCGAGTCAATCTGAGTTAATACTTCAAGAGTTAAAAGAGAAAATTGAAGCTGGGGAATCTCTTTTTTTGCCAATGGCGACCATTCTGGAAACTGGCAATCATATTGCCAAGGCCAAAAAGGTAGATGGCAATCAGCGACGTATTTGTGCAGAAAAATTTGTAAATCAGGTAACACAAGCTCTTGAAGGAAAATCTCCCTTCACCCCCATTAGTTTTCTAAAGAAAGAAGACCTGCAAGGATGGTTAAAAGAGTTTCCTGATGAAGCGATGCAAGGTAGGGGACTGGGAGACCTTTCTATCATTCATGATTGGCAAAGAATTTGTGATCAAAATCTAGGCCGCCGCGTCTATATATGGTCTTTGGACAAACACCTTAAAGGTTACAATCGGCCACCGAAGTTATGAGTAATTGACTACGGATTTACTTTTAATAGTCGATTTGTAGTTTAAGAGGTGGAGATTTAATTAGGGTTGGCTGAATAAATCTAAAAATCTTGCTGGATAAGACTTTTAGACCTTTTTGGAAATCAAAAAGTACCGGACATGGGAGTGAGCGGGGGGAAAATTCAGGGACTTTTTCCCTGAAAATTAGGTAATTGACCACCTCAAAATCGGTAAAACCCCACACCCTACACCCCACACGCTGCCCCCAGGAAAAACTTTTTCAGCAAACCCTAATTAGGATTAGCGAAGCTTAATCCACATCCCCAAATCACCGTAATTCACCGCCATCGTCGCAATAATAGCGGTGCTTTGCTATAGCTAACGCTACTGAGAGGAACTATTTCTTTTCAAGGCAATTGCTAATTGTCTCAGTCGTTCACTAACTTCTAAATTAAATTCTTGAGATTGCAAATTAGCGGGTAATTCTGCTACAAGCTGAGGATTCTCTTTATACCATTCGTTTTGAGCGACACCTGCCCATGTTCCTTCTTTTTCTCGAAAAATATCCACTAATCCTCTTAATTCTTGAATACAGTAGGACTCAAATCCTGCAGCTTCAAAAATACCATGGCGTAGATATTCTTCAAAAGCGTTAATATCATTAGTTACTTCAAAGGTAACAACCTCTCTGGGTGGGGTTAATTGGTCAGCCAAATCGATAACTGTATCTACCGTCATTCCGATAACGTTTTTGGCAATTTCTGTTACACCTAACACCTGTTGACGAAGACTAGGATTAAAGAGTAAATCAGAACCATACTTAACTGAAACAGTCCAGTAGGGTGTGTTAGCGTTAGCGTAACGCACGAATTTTGAACATTAGATAAGGTGGGTAGAGTCGATGGGAGATATTATCCTCCGCACCTCTCTCTTAGAGCCGAGCGTGCGACTTTCACCGCACTCGGCTCCCGATAATCTTAGCTTTCACTTTTGCACCTGTGGATGTAATCGTGGCATGATTCGTGTACTGCCAAAAGATTATTGGCTCGACCATTAGCGTGATTTCTATCGATGTGGTGCAGATGTATTCTTTCCTCATCAATAAATTTCAAGCCACAATATCCACAGGTATGGTTCTGTCGGATTAAAGACCTAGAAGTTGCTCCATCGTAAAGTTTGGACTGTCTCTTAGACCAGTAAACTAAGTCACCGTTAAAAGGCGAATAATCTCCTCTAACGTTGATGTGCTTGTTTTCTGAATATGGCACAGGTGGAAACGCTTTTTTGACTAAATTTGCAGCCATCTGGCGGTTTACCTTTTTTTCTTTTAAGAACACTTTATATGTCCTATGATTAAGTTGCCATAATGAGAATCTTGAGCCATTCAGTTTACAATAGCGGTGGTAGTTTCTCCATCCTCTGACTATTGGAGCTAATTTTTGGGCTTTAATCTTTGCCCCATAATTCGAGTGATTGATGATGGCTTTAACTTTCTGACGAAAGGCTTTAAAGTTTTCCTCTGAGGGATAACTTCTAAATTTTCCGTTGGCTTGCACAACAAAGTGCCACCCTAGAAAGTCAAATCCTTCTGTCGAGGCTACTAACCTTGTCTTCGATGGCTTAATGTTTAGACCTCTTGTAGCTAGAAAACTTGCGACTTTTTCCAGAATCTCTTCCGCTTTATCTTGGGGTTTAAGAAGGAACACCAAATCGTCAGCATATCTGACTGAGTAGTGAATATTCTCTATTCCATTGAGAGCGATGTTTGCTAGTAATGGACTCACGACACCTCCTTGGGGAGTTCCTTGTTCAGGAAATTCTGGGTTAACTCCTGCTTTTAAGCATCTCATCAATCCAGCTTTGATGCTTTGGGGAGCAATGATTAATTCCCTTAATGTGTTGTGGTTGATTCTATCGAAGCATTTCTCGATGTCTAATTCTAGGATTCTTTTGTTTAATCCGTTGCTGCTACTTCTTAAGTTTAAGAAGAGTATTTTTTGACAATCGTGAGCGGAACGTCCAGTTCTAAAACCGTAGCTCCTTTCGTGAAATGTGGCTTCGTGGGCAGGTTCTAGGGCGTATTTGACAAGACATTGCCAAGCTCTATCTGAGATGGTAGGAATTTTGAGCATCCGGGTTGTTCCATCCTTTTTGGCTATCGGAATTTTTCTCAGTCCCTGATGTTGCCAATTCCAGACTTTGGTTTCTAGGACTGATTCTAATTCCCACCTTTCTCGGAATGAAAGTGATGCTTTCCCATCTATTCCTGCTGTCTTCTTACCAGCATTTAGTTGAGTTACTTGACGAATTGCCAGTAATCTAGCACTTCGAGATTTTAAGATTAGCTTTTGAAGATTTTTGGCTTTTGCCTTGTCTCCTACTCTCATGGCTTTCCACAATCTACATTGTAGTCGGAATAGATTCCTACGGAGTTTCTTCCACGGAATGTTGTTCCACAGTTCTCTAAAACTATTACTAATCATGAGTCTAACTGGTCTCTACTTGGTTTCTTGTGTTCTGATTACCTCGAAGCAATTACGCTTCGTCCTACCCGATGTTAGGGGTTACGTTGCTCGTCCAACCTACTTGAGTTTCGACTTTTCTCTTGACCTAATCATCGTTTTTCTTCGTTCCGACTGTTGGATTGTTTTGACAACTTAGGGTTGACCACTTCACCCACCTTCAACTCT
>NZ_JASJFF010000152.1:0-5019 GCF_030065435.1 Microcystis sp. M53603_WE2 | reverse complement strand
GATTGTCAAAGATAACCTAATCATAGTCGCTCATTCAATCATGAGTCTAATCATCGTCTTAACTATGATTTTTGTGATTGTGTGATGGACTATGATTCTTTTCGAGAGAGCGACCCCATGATGTGATATAAGACAATAAATACTCATGATTGTCAAAGATAACCTAATCATAGTCGCTCATTCTAATCATCGTCTTAACTATGATTTTTGTGATTATGTGATGGACTATGATTCTTTTCGAGAGAGCGACCCCATGATGTGATATAATACAATAAATAGTCGTGATTGTCGAAAGATAACCTAATCATAGTCTATCATTCAATCATTCTAAATCATAGTTTAGACATTGAATTGTCAAAAACAACCCAATCATAGTCCATCATTAAATCATGAGTCTAATCATAGTTTAGACATTGAATTATCAGAGACAATCTAATCAAAATCCTCACTTCATCATCTAAATCCTAGCCATGACTTTTATTAATCCCCAATACCCTGAAAGTGAACTAACAGGTAAAATTATTGGTTGTGCAATGGAAGTTCACCGTATCTTAGGAAATGGTTTTCAAGAAGTAATTTATCAACGTGCTTTGGCAAAAGAAATGAACCTACAGGGATTATCTTTTTCGAGAGAACACGAAATGCCGATCTTTTATAAAGATGATCAAATAGGTACAAGACGAGTTGACTTTTTTGTTGAAGGTAAAGTGATGGTAGAATTAAAAGCCGTTATTCAACTTGAAGACGTTCACTTAGCACAAGCTATCAATTATCTCGAAGCTTATGGGTTAGATATTGGATTATTGCTTAATTTTGGAAATATCAGTTTACAGTTTAAAAGAGTTCACAAGCCGAAAAGAAAACCTAACTATAACTAGAAATAATTGAAGTGTATAAAACTTAAAATCCTAGTCCATCAAACAATCATAAAAATCATAGTTTAGACGTTTTCACAAAGCATTTTTGGGGCTACGGTTCCAGAATTCGGGCTAGTCAAGGACTAAACCCGAACTTGACCGAGTTTTTTAATCCTCTAAACTAATCTTGACCGGATTAACTTTCCAAATCTCTTGACAATATTCCCAGATTGTGCGATCGCTAGAGAATTTGGCCATACGAACCGAGTTGAGAATCGACATCCGCGTCCACTTGTCCCGATCGCGATAAGCTTCACTTACCTGTTCCTGACAATCAGCGTAGGATTGATAATCAGCTAAAAGCATATACTGGTCATCGTAGAGGAGAGAATCAACGATCGGCCTGAATAATTCCGGGTCACCATGGCTAAAATAACCACTCTTAATTCGATCGATCACTCCCTTCAATTCGCGATTATTTTTGTAATAGCTCATCGGTTCATAACCGTGTGCTTTCTTAGCATAAACTTCTCCTGCTGTCAAGCCAAAAAGGAAGAAATTTTCTGCCCCTGCTTCCTCGCGAATTTCGATATTAGCACCGTCCAGAGTCCCAATGGTGAGGGAGCCATTCATGGCAAACTTCATGTTACCGGTTCCGGAAGCTTCCTTACCCGCCGTGGAAATCTGTTCGGACAGATCCGCCGCCGGATAGATGCGTTGACCCAAAGAAACGTTAAAGTTAGGCAGGAAAACCAATTTTAAACGACCTCTGACATCAGGATCCTTATTAACAATTTCAGCTACAGCATTAGTTAACTTAATAATTAACTTAGCCATAAAGTAACCGGGGGCTGCCTTACCACCAAAGATAAAAGTGCGCGGCACGATATCGATCTGAGGGTTCTGTTTAATGCGATTGTAAAGGGCGATAATGTGCAGAACTGCCAGATGTTGGCGTTTGTATTCGTGAATCCGTTTTACCTGCACATCGAAAATCGAATTAACATCCACCTCGATATTGCGGGTTTTCAGCATATAAGCCGCTAAATCGGCCTTATTCGCCTGTTTAATTTCATACCAACGCTGACGGAATTCGGGATCATCAAGGTATTGTTCCAGTTTTCGCAATTCCTTCAGGTCTTTTAACCAATCATCGCCGATTTTTTCAGTAAATAGTGCCGATAATTGGGGATTGCTCAATAAAATCCACCGGCGCGGGGTGACACCATTGGTTTTATTGTAGAATTTTTCCGGCCAGAGCATGGCAAACTCTTTCAGGGTGTCCTTTTGCAGTAACTCTGTGTGTAAAGCGGCGACTCCGTTAATCGAGTGACTACCCACACAGGCTAAATTAGCCATGCGAATTTGTTTATTACCCCAACCAGCTTCTTCAACTATCGACAATTTGCCCAATAATTCCTCGTTATCGGGAAACCAAGTCCGCACATCCTCAAGGAAAAAGTGATTGATCAGATAGATAATTTCTAGATGTCGGGGCAGCAGTTTACCAAGTAAATCCGCCGACCAACGTTCCAGGGCTTCCGGCAATAGGGTATGATTGGTATAAGCGAAGGTTTTTTGGGTAATTGCCCAAGCTTTTGACCATTCTAAGCCGTTTTCATCCACTAACAAACGCATTAACTCAGCGATCGCAATGGCGGGGTGAGTATCGTTCAGTTGAATAGCGGCGGTTTCGTGGAAGTTTTGCAGATTTTTGTGGCTTTTTAGGTGAATGCGAATTAAATCTTGCAGGGAAGCGGCCACAAAAAAGTATTGTTGGGCGAGACGTAATTCGCGACCGGCGGGGGTGTTATCGTTGGGATAAAGGACTTTAGAAATGGTTTCCGCGTCCATTTTTTCGGCCACGGATTGATCGTATAACCCGGCGTTAAAAGCCTCAAAATTAAACGATTCACTCGCTTCTGCTTTCCAGAGACGCAAAGCGTTAACCGTGTTGGTTTTGTAACCCGGGACGGGGGTATCGTGGGGAATGGCTAAAACCCGACGTTCCGGCAGCCATTGTACCCGTTCCTGTCCCTTATCGTCGTGATAGATTTCCGTCCGGCCACCCAGTTTTACTTCCACACTTTCATCGGGACGGGGTAATTCCCAAGGATTGCCGAAGCGTAGCCAGTTATCGGGGATTTCCACCTGCCAACCGTTTTGGATGATTTGATGGAAAATGCCAAATTCGTAGCGGATCCCGTAACCGATGGCGGGAATTTCTAGGGAAGCGAGGGAATCGAGGAAACAAGCCGCTAAACGCCCTAAACCGCCGTTTCCGAGGCCGGGATCCGGTTCCTGTTCGATAATTTCCTCAAAATCAAGACCTAATTCCTCGATCATCTCTTTGATTAGGTCGTAAATACCCAAATTAGCGAGATTATTGCCTAAATACCGCCCCATGAGGAATTCGGCGGAGAAATAGCAGACGAGTTTAACTTTTTCTTGTTTGTAGGTGTCGGTGGATTTCAGAAAACGACGCAGGAGGCGATCGCGAACGGTGTAGGCAAGGGCGACATAGTAATTGTAGGGACTGGCATTACTGCGGTTAACCCCTTGCAAATAAAACAAATTGTCCAGAAAAGCCCGTTTTCGGGTTTCGTGACTCATGCCCGTGCGATCATCTTCAACTAAAGTGGGGCATTGAAGTGCTTCACGCCCATCAGCTAGGGTATAGGTTGTCTCCATGGGTTTTTGTTGTCCATATATTCGGGAGTCGATCGCCGATCAGATTCTGATGACGATATCCTTTATAGTTTACTTGTTACCTTTTGGAGAGACTCAGACATTTAGATTTCTATTGGTTTTGAGCGGATCTGCGATCGCAATTGTCGACGAAAAAAGGGTGAACCCTATCCACCCTCCCACAATTATTTACAAAAAAAGCTTAATAGCGTTTTTTTCTGTCACCACCACCACCATTGAAGGGCGCGCGCTCTTCACGCTCGCGGGCCTGGTTAACTTTAATTGATCGCCCCATCCATTCAGCACCATCCAGGGCGGCAATCGCGGCGCCTTCCTGGCCTTTATTTTCCATTTCCACGAAGGCAAAACCGCGTTTGCGGCCTGTCTCCCGATCCACGGGAATATGAACCCTTTTAACCTCGCCGTACTCTCTAAAGACATCGACCAGAGCTTCTTGGGAAATCTCGTAAGAGAGATTACCAACAAAAATAGACATAATACTTGAATCCTCGAACAATACTCGAAACGGTGTGGAGACACAAAATTCAGGGAGAAGCCGAACAATACTAAAGTAAAAAACTTACCGGATTAATACTGGAAACGAACTTGAACACCAATCTTGACTCTCGCCTCGATCATAACACAGAAAGAGTTGATCGCCGATCAGAATCTGATGGCGATATCCCTTATAGTTTACTTGGGGTTTGCTGAATAAATCTAAAAACCTTGTTAGATAAGGTTTTTAGATTTTTTTTCCCTCAAAAAGTGCTGACCCTTGGAGTGATCGGGGGTAAAATTCCGGGACTTTTTCCCTGAAAATTAGGTAACTGACCACCTGAAAATGGGTAAAACCCTACACCCCACACCCCACACCCCACACCCTACCCCCACGAAAAACTTTTTGCCGCAAACCCTACTTGTTACCTTTTGGAGAGACTCAGACATTTAGATTTCTATTGGTTTTGAGAGGAGCAGCGATCGCAATTGCCGACAAAAAAGGGTGAACCCTGTCCACCCTCCCACAATTATTCACAAAAAAAGCTTAATAGCGTTTTTTTCTGTCACCACCACCACCATTGAAGGGCGCGCGCTCTTCACGATCGCGGGCCTCGTTAACTTTAATTGATCGCCCCATCCAGTCAGCACCATCTAGTGCCTCAATTGCGGCGGCTTCCTGGGCTTTACTTTCCATTTCCACGAAGGCGAAACCGCGTTTGCGCTGTGTCTCTTTGTCCAAGGGAATATGAACCCTCTTAACCTTGCCGTACTCTGCAAAGACATCGACCAGATCTTCTTGGGAAATCTCGTAAGAGAGATTACCAACAAAAATAGACATAATACTTGAATCCTCGAACAATACTCGAAACGGTGTGGAGACACAAAATTCAGGGAGAAGCCGAACAATACTAAAGTAAAAGACTTACCGAATTAATACTGAAAACGAACTTGAACACTAATCTTGACTCTCCCCCTG
>NZ_JASJFF010000082.1:0-1631 GCF_030065435.1 Microcystis sp. M53603_WE2 | reverse complement strand
TGTGGTGACATCCATGCGTTTAACGGTTTCTAAAATTGGAATACGAATTGCCCGACCCCCCGATACCACTCGATACCCCGCATCTTGTCTATCTTTTGATTTGCGTTTCATCCCACTCAGGATTACTACTTCATTGGGTTTGCAAATACACAAAAAAGCATTGATAAACCAAATCGCACCAATCCCCAGAAATATCAATAAAGCAATGGGAACACTATTCAACAATAAATTACCAGCACTGTTGTTGTGATTGTTGTCGTCTTGATTGGGATTGATTTGGATGAGATAGGAATTATTTTGACTATTCATAGTTAGTTACCCTTTGGTTTAGAAGAAATTACAAATCGCCTCTGATATACTTTTCCGCAATGACTAAAACTTTATTGTCCTGGAAATTGAGGATAAATGCTTGATCCCCGACATTAAATTGTTCTTCCCCTTCCGTTATCGCTACTATATCGATCAGACTATCCCCGACATTAACTCGCACTTTCCCCTTGCTATTTTTATCGAAGGGGATTTGAACAACTCCGATTAAACCGATGAGAGAGTGATAATCGACGATACTATTTACCTGTTGGTTGCAGCGTCTTAACTTGACTAAAATTAGGAGTAGAATGGCCAAACCAATACCTACCCCTAAAGAAATTAAAACGATTGTGAGCAGTTGAGCATTCATAGTTTAGTTATTTACCGTTATAGTTGCCCCCAATCTAATTAACGTTAACTAATTCGAGACTTCGGCCATTTCAATCACGCGATCAGCATTATCTTTGACCAAAAAATTTAAAGGTTTATTGCGACGAACTTTATACTTTAAGCGTCGTGATTCCACCCGCATCAGAATTTGTTCTAAACAATCGTGATCAAAACAAACGTGACGATGACGATCCTTATAACCCGCGGTTGCTCCAGCAACGATGTGCAGTTGGGTATTTTTCTTTAACTGATACCATAAACCCTGGGGTTGATCTCCCAAAGAAGGGTTGGCAGTAGTCACAGCCGGATTACTAGACATATAAAATGGGTCAATCATATTATTGCCCATCGTCTGCTCATAATTGTAATAGTAATGGAGGGGGACATCGGCCGTGGGTAAATTTAAAAGTCCTTCATAAAATTGTCGGGCTGTCTCCAAATCTGTCACCATGATTGTATGAACTTTTGGGGCGCTAGTTAGAAACATCCACATGGCTAAAGCATAAGCGGCCAGAAGCATAACCATAATCCCCTGGGTGGACAGGAGAGTATCAAGGGGTAGGAAAGCGCCGAAGAAAAGATGATTTATCAACACTGATGTGATCCTATTGCCTAAGAATTTCTATCATTCCCTAATTATAATCACGACGCTGAAACTTAAGTGAACAGGGTGAGGAGTGACCAAGTTCCGTACATTTGTATTAAAATGCTCCCTACCCAGTTTAAATGCAGTACAATTGACCTCAAATTCTCCTATGGGATGAATAAGTAGCTGGTTATAATTAGGGCTTGCTGAATAATGGTAAAACCCTTTTAAAATAAAGCTTTTGACCTGTTAAAGTCCGATGTTAGTGCAAGAAAATAGGATTGGGACTTTCAAAAACCTTGCATTATCCTTCTTGTAGTACATCGCTTGGTACAAAAAACAAGGG
>NZ_JASJFF010000849.1:0-1792 GCF_030065435.1 Microcystis sp. M53603_WE2 | reverse complement strand
TCTTAACTCCTGAATCCCGCATCCTGACTCCTGAATCCTGAATCCCGAATCCTGACTCCTGACTCCTGACTCCTGACTCCTGACTCCTGACTCCTCAAAACCTAAGACTCTGTACCTCACAACTATGGGAATTGCTATAATTAAATTAAAAATGGATTTTAGGTTCGATCCCCCTGCCCTCCTTGATAAGGTAGGGTTGATTCATGAATCAACCCTACCCTTGATAAGGGGGGTGTCTGATAATTTTTAACGCCTACCTACTTATCAGTTATCGGTTATCGGTTATCAGTTCACTGTTTACAGCAAAAAACTCCCCACCTCTCAATTCATAATTCATAATTTAAATTTATAATTCCCACTTCCCATCTCCCTTGGGTGAGGACTAACTATACTGGATTCTCCCCCACCCTAGTCAAACTTATTTTAATTTAATTGGGATAACTATCCATACTCAACGGGACTAAATCGCCATAGATCGTCAAACCTAACAACATTGTTTCATTAGCGGGGATTAACTTGCCTGTAAGAGTGCAAATCTCATTTTTTCTAGCTGTAGCGTTAAATACTGCCCTTATATCGGTGGCACAAAACTGAGGTCGATAATCTCCTGATTTTTGCTGAACGAAATTCCATAAGACATCGCGAATGAGTGCTTGATAACCTTGATTGCCGGAAATCTCTTTCAGCTTGTCTTTGAGGACTCTTTCCAGACGAATGCTGGTGACTTCCATCTCGGTAGTGGTGGTGCGTGTGATTGTCCGCATAATTTTTTCTCCCGAATACTAAACCTATTGGTGTTACAAGTGTAGTATAAGCAAGATACCTTTAACAAGCACAACCGGCGAAACCATCACCTCTTTTGCTCTTTTTATTTTTGTCTCATGCCTATTTTTCTCATTTTTGAACTCTCGAAAATTAATTAAGTAGGGAGGCACAATTATTTGTAGGATGGGTTAGCGGTAGCGTAACATAATCGGGCGTTGGGTTTCATGCTTCAACCCAACCTACGTTCATCTTATATTTAATTCCACCCACCCACTTATGTAACAAGTCCACTGTTAATCCAGTGAGAGTCGAGCATAAACAGCGATCATATTGATCAAATAATAACTATTCTTAATATACCCAAACCCCTAGAAAAAATTGTTATTGTTCCTCAGATTGACAATAGATCTAATTGTCTCCCCTGTAGGTCTTTAACCCTGATATTTTCTTGAGAATCTCTGGATAAATCTAAAGTTTTAATCACCTCTTTTGCCACCGCTTCTACCACGGGAATAGCCACAGAATTACCGAACTGTTTATAAGCTTGGACATCGCTGACAACAATCTGAAAACTATCGGGAAATCCCTGTAATCTTGCCCATTCTCTGGGGGTCATTCTGCGGACGAATAATTTATTTACCTCTCCCTTAATGCGAGTAACGGGAGTAAAATTAGTCAGTCTTTGATCGATAACTAAATTTCTTTCTTTTCCCATACCTCCCACCACAATAGCATTAGCGATACCATCGGGAGAAATAATCTGATAACCAAAACCATTACCTTTATTTTCGTGTCTGGCCCTGTGTTTAAACAAAGTTTCTAAATACTGATTAGAGAGATAATATTTAACGCTGACTTCCTTTTCTTCTAGGATATCTTTGAGACAAGTTTCTTGATGGGTTGGTTGGGGATAGGAAAAATGGTAAATATTCAAATCCTCTCGAAAACCGACGATAAAAATTCGGGGACGGTTTTGAGGAACCCCAAAATATCTGGCATTTAAAATCTGGGGACTAGGGACAAAATA
>NZ_JASJFF010000232.1:0-1793 GCF_030065435.1 Microcystis sp. M53603_WE2 | reverse complement strand
CTCTAGGGGAATTAATTCCAATTTATTCACCCGTCCCAAAGCATCGGGAACAGGACGAACCCCCACCATCCAGAGAATTTGTGCTAGGGATTCCCCATAAGTTTTGATATTATCCGTTCCCCAGAGAACACAAGCGATGGTTTCGGGATATTTACCGCCATTATCCAGTTTTTGCCGTTCTAACAGACGATCCACCACGATTTTAGCCGATTTGACCGCCGCTAGGGTCGGGATAGACTGGGGATCTAAAGCATGGATATTTTTACCCGTCGGTAAAACTCCGGGGTTGCGGATGGGGTCGCCACCAGGACCGGGAAGAACGTATTCCCCTTCCAATGCTTTTAATAGCGCCCCCAATTCATTATCGGCACAGACCTGTTCTAAACAGAATTCTAGGTATTCAAACAGGGGTTTTAACGCGACCGGATCAACTTTTGGATAACCCATCGACCGTAAAGTTTCGATCCAAGGCGATTTCTTGCCTATATTCAAGAAATTCAGCTTAGAAAGCATCGATACTCGACCTTCTGCGTCGGTTTGGGACTTGACTAAAGTTGCGACGGCAGCGCGAGTCGCTAGGGTGATGTTTTGCAGTAATTCCACATCCTCTAACACACCTCGATCGCTATTGCGATAAACTTCCTCTAGATCCCGGCCGATGCTGTTGGCAATAATTCGGGGTAAGGAGAGTAAATCGTCTTCTTCCCGGTCTAAACTGGCAATATTGACCAAAGTTGCCACCGCTTCGAGCGCCGAGGGGGGTTTCCCAATAACGTGAAGTCCGCAGGGAAGCAAGCGCGATTCAATTTCCATCAGTTTGCGATAGACCGAACCGACGATATTATCCCGTTCCTCTTGACTGAGATGGGCAGTGTCACCATCAGGTAAACTTATATCTTTGTCGAGATTGACTAATAAACATTTATCGACAATGGTATTGACAATTTGCACCCCACGCCCACTATCTTTCAGGGTTTGGTAGGAACCGATCAACTCGCTTAGTTCTTTTAACCCTTTGTAGAGTCCGGCATTTTCTGCGGGGGGAGTGAGATAGGAGATGGTTTCCGCATAACTGCGACGTTTAGCGATCGTCGCTTCGCTGGGGTTATTAGCGGCATAATAGTAGAGGTTGGGAATCATCCCGATGAGGTTATCGGGGTAGCATTCCCCAGACATTCCCATCTGTTTCCCCGGCATAAATTCTAGGGAACCGTGGGTGCCAAAATGAAGAACCGCGTCTGCTTTCCAGACTTGATTGAGATAGGTGTAGTAGGCTGCAAAACCGTGGTGGGGACTAGCAGAACGAGAAAATAGCAGACGCATGGGATCCCCTTCATAACCGAAGGTGGGTTGAACCCCAATAAAAACATTACCGAACTCTTTGCCGTAGATTAACAGATTTTGTCCATCACTGTTGAGATGTCCAGGTGGTGGTCCCCAATTTTCCTCCAAACGGACGGAATAGGGGGTTAAACGCTCGTATTCAGGTACAGACATCCGATAGGCGATATTTAGCTCCGGACTATGGTACTGTGCTTGAGCATCATGGATTACCGCTTCCATCAGTTCTTTCGGAGATGCGGGTAAGTCCTGCAAGTCATAACCATTATTTTGTAACGCTTGCATCACCTCGTAGATAGAACCGAACACATCTAGATAGGCTGCGGTTCCCACATTCCCCTTATCGGGGGGGAAACTAAACACAGTGATGGCGACTTTTTTATTCAGTTTCGGTTTCTTTCTTAGATTAGCCCATTTTAGCGCCCGTTGAGCGATCGCTTCTATCCGGTCCT
>NZ_JASJFF010000351.1:0-3884 GCF_030065435.1 Microcystis sp. M53603_WE2 | reverse complement strand
CTTGCTGAATAAATCTAAAAACCTTGTTGGATAAGACTTTTAGACTTTTTTTCCCTCAAAAAGTGCCAGCCATTGCGGGGATCGGGGGCAAAATTCAGGTACTTTTTCCCTGAAAATTAGGCAACTGACTACCTCAAAATCGGTAAAACCCCACACCCCACACCCCACACCCTGCCCCCACCGAAAAGCTTTTTGCCGCAAACCCTAGATAGTTTTTCTCGAAAAGTTAACGGCTGATTGTCGGGAAGAATAAGTAAGATACACTGATATTAATCTCTCTCTGGGAATTAAGTAGGTAGGCGTTAAAAATTATCAGATGCCCCCCTTATTAAGGGGGGATTAAGGTAGGGTTGATTCATGGTAGGGTTGATTCATGAATCAACCCTACTAGGGGGTAGGGTAGGGCTGATTCATTCTCTGAATCTAATTCTTTTTTTGCTACCTTTAATCGCTTATGCGGTAAGCAAAGCACGACGTTTTTAGAAATTTTCAGATATTTATTCCGAGAAATCGACTAAAAACGTTGCCAGATAAAGATTTGAGAGAATGACATTTGAGAGAATGAAACGACCCTAGGGATTAAGGGCGGATCCCCCCGCCTATCGGCACCCCCCTTATCAAGGGGGGCAGGGGGGATCGAACCTAAAATCCATTTTTAATTTAATTATAACCAGCTACTTAGCCGATGAATATTAGCAAAACTTGCTTTATTTGCTGCTTATTATCTCAATTTTTTGGCAATGCAGCCGCGAGTTTAGCCGTGACTAAACTCGATTTTGATGCCGGTCAACCCCTAACAAATCAAGTGGTTAGATCGGGGAAAATTAAGGTACAAGTTAGCTATCAACCCATCGACCTAAACGAGAGAGTTGATGATAATTATGATATTAATAATGTTTCTTATCAAATCTTTTATAACGAGCAACTTTATCAGCAAAATAGCGAGTATAGTGCCTTTGGCTCTGGCTATGTCGAATTAATAGATTTAGATAATAATGGCATCGATGAGATTATCGTCTCCACCTATAGCGGCGGCGCTCATTGCTGCACATCTTTGGTAATTTATACTTGGCAAAAAGATAAATTTATTAGAGAAGAAACGGGTTTTTTAGATGGTAGTGGTGGTTCCTTTGAAGATTTAGATGGAGATAATAATTATGAATTTGTCACCGTTGATAATGCTTTTTTGTATGCTTTTAGTTCCTACGCCGCCTCTTTTCCTCCCTCGAGAATTTATACTTTTCAACAGGGTAAATTAGCGGATGTCACCAGAAAATATCCCCAAGAATTAAGAAAAACTTTAGCAGCAATGTTGAAAGCTTTTCAGTTAGCTAAAAAAGAAAAAGCCGAAGTTAATGGCATTTTGGCCGGTTATGTGGCACAGAAAATTCTCCTGGGAGAATACGAAGAAGCTTGGCAATTTCTCCTCGCTAATTACGATAAAAACTCCGATTGGGGTCTCGATATCCACGGCCAAAGTATAGCGCTCGGCAAATATCCAGACTTTCCCGCTGCCCTGAGCGCTTTTCTCCTGAAAAATGGCTACTTAGGGTCTGCTGAAAAAGTTTGTTGGTGGGGGCAGGGTGTGGGGTGTGGGGTGTGGGGTGTAGGGTTTTCCCGATTTTGAGGTAGTCAGTTACCTAAAATTCAGGGAAAAAGTCCCTGAATTTTACCCGCGATCACTCCAATGGTCAGCACTTTTTGAGGGGAAAAAAGTCTAAAAACCTTATCCAACAATGTTTTTAGATTTATTCCAGCAAACCCTAAGTAGAGGCGATAAAATTCCCTGTTCCAGGAGGGTTTTTTCGGCTGGTGGCAGTAAGCAATCAAACCAGAGAGGAGATTAAGGCAGAAATTAACAGAGCTACCGTGGCGGGAATGTTCAACGGAAGTTTCCCTTTGACAAAAAGCGACAACCTCTGCTGTGGCAGAATCTGTATGGGGGAACTTCCGCTAAAAACAGACAAATTTAACGGAGTTCGCGGTTCGGCATCACGCTTCGAGCGAGCGGCTGTTAATAGCCTTGAACTCAATCAACCACCACAACCACCACAACCACCACAACCACCACAACCGCCACTGCCGCCGCCACTGCCGCCATCACTGCCGCCACTGCCGCCATCACTGCCGCCATCACTGCCGCCACCACTGCCGCTACCACTGCCGCTACTAGCAGCGGCTATGGGAGTCAGCATTTGATACAAGTCTGCTAAAGCCATATCCGCCATCAGAACTGTTGCTCCAAACAACGCCACCGCAAGCACAAGTTCAGAATCGCTGCTATTGGCTGTTTTTAAAGGTTGTAAGCGATTTGTTAAATCATTAAAAATGATCTCTCCATAACGGCTGCGCTTGCACTGTGGTTTGACAAAAAACCTTGCTCCCAAAACTAGAAGCCCAAATATACAGATGAGAAGTAAACCAACTGGCTTATCGCGAGAAATTCCCACAGCCATTTTGCACAAGCCTATTCCTAGAAGAATAACCACAATCAATGATGGATAAATTTGGGCTTTGAATGCTTGGGCATCGCTCAGAAACAAACCAAGCTGTTCTAGGCGGGAACGAATGCTATCTTTCATTACTTTAGACTTCTGGAAAACCTGTTCAATTGCCCCATCAGTGGCCAAAATATCTTGGGCGACCGCCTTTTCTACAGGATCGGCAATAGCATCGATCTTTCCTGTCACCACCAGTTTGCTTTGTGTTCTTCCAAATGGTGATTTTTCCTTTAATACCTCCACATAGCCTTGTTTTACCAAACTGGCGATTGCGGCCATAATCAGGCGATCATTGCCCCCCGCCAAGAAAGCTATCTCGTAAGTATTTAAATCAGGTTGCTGCTTTGTATTAGCGCTAACTAGGCACAGTGAAAAACGTAGCCAGGCTGCCAAAGCGATTCCCATCACTACTAGGGAAATATAGAAGGTTAAAAATTCCGGACCTGTAAAATTCATTGGGTTAGGAATTTGGGAGATTATCTGACAGCTAGTTATCATCAGTGAAAGGAAGACTAAAAAGGTAAAGATGCCTATTTTTCGCAGTTGTGGTTTGAAGGAGACTGTGAAATTAGGTTTTGACAAAACCCAGCTTTGTTGAGTGTTGATCCGGATAAAATGCAAATCTCGCCCGAATCGGTCTTTGGGTTTAGGCCAAATATCTATTGGCGGAATATGTCCAAAAAACTGTTCGTAACTTTCTAGCGTCTTGCTATACCAACTGCCAAATTTTAATTGCTCGGATGAACCCCCACGAGTCGGCTCGTGATGTAATGTGGTTTGCAAAATTTTGGGACAGAACTCTTGCCAGTACAATCGCGTATAGGTCAGATGTAAATGCCAAACTTGATCGATTTGGTCGGATGGCGTGACCGGATGTCCTGCTGCAACGGCTAGAAATATAAACTTTTTGTATTCCTCGATCGCTCTCTGAGTATAGCCTAAGGACCAGCCGTTATCTTTTGCTAATCGTTGGCTGAAAGATAATTGACTATCTGGCCGATCCAAGGCAAATGCCTGAATTCTTTTGTATAGCTCTGTCTGTTGAAAGTTCATCGTCCCTAATGGGCTATCCATAAACTGGGCCTCCCGAAAAAAACTGTTTCTAGTCGTTTATTTAGGCCGAAGAGGCTTAACTGTGCGTGAAGTTTAAATTTCTTTACCGAAAAATTGGGTTTAAAGCCTCGCCCTTTGAGGGCGACTTTATAGGATGTATGATATTAAGAATAGGGGGCCGGGTAAGCAACCGCTTAAAAAACCCAGTCATCAACCGATGAACGCACCTTGAAAACTAGAGTTATGGGGTTCTCTAGGGGAATGCTCCTATAGGTAAAAGCTCTAAGCGTCAAGTACCAAAGAAACCAATTATTTTAGAGGTTTTGAACT
>NZ_JASJFF010000330.1:0-3525 GCF_030065435.1 Microcystis sp. M53603_WE2 | reverse complement strand
GGGTCCACCCTGAACCGTCGTCCCATCCATGTCTCCCGGACGAGTGAACTAGAAAAAAGTTTACTGGTGACAGGCTTTGCCTACGATCGCTGTCAAACCCCCGATAATAATTATGCCGAATTCTGTTATCTGACCCATCTGAGCCAAGGGGTACGCCGCAGCGGTTCTGCTGCCAAAGACTTAACCGATGTGGCCTGTGGGCGCTTAGATGGTTATTGGGAACGAGGGATTAATACCTGGGATCTGGCCGCAGGAATTGTTATTATCGAAGAAGCTGGCGGTAAAATTACCGCCTACGATGAGAGTCCTTTTCTGATGGAAACGGGGCGAATTCTGGCCACTAACGGACACATTCACACCCCCTTAAGCCAGGCTCTGCAAAAAGCCGCCTCTTGGAGTTTTCAGTTTTAATGGGATTATCATTTTAGAGTAGGGTCTGCTGTATGCCTTTTCCGATTTCCCAGGGATTATTTCAATTTGATTTAATCGATCACTTCGCTGTTTTAGGAGTCTCGATCGATGCCGAACATGAGGAGATTCGCGAGCGTTACTTAAAAATCGCCTATAAACTTCACCCCGATACCTGTCGCCTTTACACCCCCGCCGAAAGGGAACAGGCTCATCAGTTACTCGCCAAATTAGTTAACCCAGCCTACGAACATCTAGGCCGCGACCTATCTCGGGAAGAATTCCGCCTTGTTTTAACACAAATGGGTAAGGCAATGGCGCGAGATTCGGGTAAAATCACCATCAATAGCGAACCAGCTAGAAAACTAGCCCAGTCCACCGCTAACTATGAATTAGCCTATCAAAAAATCCTGCAATCTTTGGCGATCGATCAATATACCGCCCTGGAAAATACCTATCAGAAAATCGCCCAACTCAGTGAACTCAATCTGGTTTATCTGATGCTAACCGAAGGTCAGGGCAACAAGAAAACTACCCCGAAAGTCTTTATCTCCCAAGGCAATCCTCGCCAGTCCGAGTTAGTGGTCGCGGCTACCACCACGGCAGCCCCAGCTAAAGCCAAGGAATCGCCCTTAGAAGCCTATATTCGCCGCGCCCAAGCCTCTCTTGACCAAAATAACCCCGCCCAAGCTTTGCGAGAATTGCGCGATGCCCTACGGGAAGAACCAGATAATAGCATCTGTCACGCCCTGCTCGGTTTAGCCTATCTGCGACAAAATCAACTCTCCATGGCCCGGGTTCATATCAATCGCGCTTGGCAAGCCCGCCCCAAAGATGCGACGGTGATTAGGTGCAAACGGGAACTGGATAAAGTAGTTAATCCTAATACTGAAATGGAAGACCAGAAGGGACAAAAAAAGGAAGGGAATACTAAGGGCGGTTTTTGGTCCCTATTTGGTGGTAAAAAGAATAACTAGCTCAAACCATAACGGTATAAGCTTGATACCAAATCGTCATTTTAACCCGCCTGTTACCCCACGCAGGTAACAGGAGAAAAGAAACGATCAGCCCGAGACTCAAGCTCAAACTAGACAGACAAAACAGCTTACCCTGATCAGTAAGTGGGTGGGTGGAATTAAATATAAGATGAACGTAGGTTGGGTTGAAGCATGAAACCCAACGCCCGCATAGTTTACGCTACCGCTAACCCATCCTACAAATAATTGTGCCTCCCTACTTAAAAACGGATTTGGTATTAGATTTATTCAGCCAGCGCTAGATAGCCAAAGCTTTGATGGCAACTTTAATTAAAGTATAAAAACGGGGTTCAGTCACGTTGACTTCTCTAGCTTGTTGTCGATTTTTGCCTAATAAACCAATGCGCTGCCCTTTCTGCACGACTAAAATATCGCCCTGTTCATTTTTGATGCGAATCTCGTTTACATCACCCCAAAAACTACATTGATACATTTTTTCGGCGTGCATAAAAATTGCTTTTTTAATACTATCATTTTCTTGGGGTAATCGCACTCCCACTAATTCAATTTCTATGGTTGTATTACCATTCCAAGTATTTTCTTTGAGTTTATAGGCAATATCTAAACGCGTTGGTAAAGGACAATATTCGCCCCAACGCCAAGCTAGGGCTTTAATTCTGGTATTATCGCTTTGAGCCAGCAATAATTTTAAATGATTTTTTCCGATAGTTTTCTGTTCCACTACTCGCACGTTAGGAGTCCAAAAAACGGGTAATTCATTGCCAATTCCCCAGGGTTGCAAACTATCAATTTGTTGAAAAAGTTGCAGGGTGATTTGTTTAAAGTCGAGGATAGTATCAATTTTAATTAAAGGTTTTAATTGTTCTATTTGTAAAATTTTGTGAGAAAATTGACTTAATCTTTGTTTGAATGCTAGTAAATTAGCTGTGGGTAAACTAAAACCTCCCGCCATTTTATGACCGCCAAATTTTCCTAGTAAATCTTGGCAAAATTGCAGGGCTTCAAAAACGTGAAATTCTTCAATTCCTCTGGCAGAACCGCGAATTTTACCCGTATCTTCTTCCTCGTAAGTACCAATAAAAACCGGCACTCCGTAGCGTTCCACCAAACGGGAGGCTACAATACCAATTACCCCATGATGCCAATCTTTTTCTACCACGACTAAAACTCGATCTTTTTGCCAAAGAATCGGCGTTTCTTCCACTAATTTAATTGCTTCTTCTTCAATTTTTTCGCACAATTCTTGACGGGTACGATTAATTTGTTCGCACTGCATCGCTCTTTCTAAGGCAATTCCGGCATCATCGGTGGTTAATAATTCAATAACTATCTGGGGATCACCAATTCTGCCAATGGCATTAATTCTCGGTCCCAATTTAAAGCCAATATCATCCGGTTGTAATTGCTTTTGTTCCTCGCTAATTCCCGCTATTTGCATGAGGGATTGAATCCCGACTAATTGGGATTTGGGTAATTTTCTTAAACCCCGTTTTAACCAGCGACGATTTACCCCGATTAATGGGGCTAAATCTGCTATAGTGCCTAGGGTAAATAATGCTAATAATGACTCGGTTAATCCCTGTAATTTACCCATTTTTTGGGCAGTTGTCACCGCTAAAATATAGGCGACTCCCACCCCCGCTAATCCCTGATAGGGAGAGTTAGGGGTTAATAATTTTGGGTTGAGAATAGCGGAGGCATTTGGTAAAATTGGCGGCAGATCGTGATGATCGGTGATAATAACTTTTAATCCTAATTCTATCGCTAGGGCGATCGGTTCGTGAGCGGAAATACCATTATCAACGGTGAGAATCAATCCGACTCCCGACTCGGCAAATTCTTCGACAATGCGCTGATTAATTCCGTATCCCTCTTTCATGCGACTGGGTATGGCATGATTTACCCTAGCGCCGAGATGTTTTAAGGCTCTTAGCAGTAAAGATGTACTGGTCATGCCATCGGCATCGTAGTCCCCACAGATAGCAATTTTATCGCGTCTAGCGATCGCTTTTACTAATAAATTGACACTTTTTTCTAAGTCGGGAAATTCTCCCAGGGGAGAGGGTAAGGTATCCGCTTCAGGATCTATATAAGTTTTAGCTAATTCGGGGGTATCAAT
>NZ_JASJFF010000215.1:0-1311 GCF_030065435.1 Microcystis sp. M53603_WE2 | reverse complement strand
TTTTTGCCATAGGGCTACCGATGATCCCGAAAATCTTTTTAAAGTTATTATAGGTAAACGCTTCGACAATACACAAGGACTATCGGGTATCAGGAGGCGGCTGGCAGGATTTAGGAGGCAGTCACGATGCAACAAGTTACACTGTCAAGCATGAAAATATTCTGACCCTAAATCCAGTTATTAAAAACTGATTATTTATTCCCCCTTTTGCAGGAGTGCCTCTCCTGATATGTAGCCTATACTCAGGGTGTTTAGTATTACTTCAGATCTGATACTCAATCCAAGCTTTTGGGGGGTTCTACCCCCCAAACCCCTAGGGTTGATTCATAGTAGGGTTGATTCATGAATCAACCCTACCCAAACCCCCCGTTGGGGGCGTGGCGCCGCCCCCAAACCCCGGAGCGCATTAGTTTTTCGGTGGGCTGCTTACAGGTAGTTGTTAATACTTTTGTACGCATTTGAGAGTGACTGATAATTGCTGATTGTCGGTATTTTTGCAAATGTTGAGATGCAGCCTTCCTACCTTCTCCCCACACCCCACACCCCGCTCCCCTGGTGTTAGGCCCAGAGAAACCCTAATAGCTAAAGAAACTGCGCGATTAGATACCAAAGTCCTTCACAGATAGAAGATAATCAATATTTATCAGTATTGGAAGCCTTCAGCATGGTTCATTTAACGCCCAATCCTAGCTATAGTTTAAGTCTCAAGATAGAAATCCCCAATCAAGCGGGAACCTTCGCTTCTGTCCTCAATGCGATCGCCGATGTCGGGGGGAATTTAGGGCAAATTTCTCTGATCGAACGCAATTTAAAGATTAGCACCCGCGAGGTGATGGTTGATGCCGCTAGTACCGACCAAGCGGAACAGATTATCGCCGCGGTTAAAGCTCTACCGGATGTTAAACTCCTGAAAGTTTCCGATCGCACCTTCGATCTCCATCGTCGGGGTAAAATCTCCATTGAGAGTCGTATTCCCCTCACCTCCCAAGATGACCTGGCCATGGCCTACACCCCCGGAGTTGGTCGCATCTGCACCGCTATCGCCCACGACCCCGAACAAGTGTACTCATTGACCATCAAGGGCAACACCGTCGCTGTAGTGACCGATGGTAGCGCGGTATTAGGATTAGGAAATCTCGGGCCAGAGGCTGCCCTACCAGTAATGGAAGGGAAGGCAATGTTATTCAAGGAATTCGCCGGAATTGACGCTTTTCCCATCTGTTTAGCCACCCAAGACCCCGAAGAAATCATCGCAACCGTCAAAAGAATCGCTCCGGTTTTTGGGGGTATTAACCTAGAGGATATCGGCGC
>NZ_JASJFF010001341.1:0-1170 GCF_030065435.1 Microcystis sp. M53603_WE2 | reverse complement strand
GACTGGTTTAACCCCTCGCCCCAGCAAGACAGCGATTTACTGGCACAAATCGGCTTTATCCCCGGTTTCAAAGAATTTCTCACCCTGCGACAGGTTCACGCCTTGGAACACGCCACCGTCTGGGTATTAAGCGAAATGGCTGCCCGTCGTCAATCGCCTTTTGACCACTCCCCTGCGGATAACGAGGCCCTGGGGGGACTGTCCACCGATAGGGGTTTTTATCTCTACGGACAGATTAATACAAATGAACTGCAAATCGCCGCCAAACAGGCACTCCATCGTCTCAAAAATGGCGAGGGGCAATTGGCATTACATCCGCGTTGTGGCACCAATTTATCGGTAACTTTAGCCTTAACCGCCGGCTTAGTCTTAGGAACTCATCTTCTCTTACCCAGAGGTCCGATTTCTCAGTTATTAGGCTTAGGTTTAGCCACCGCCGCCGCTTTTCAAATCGGGCCAGATGTGGGAATGTCGGCCCAAAAATACCTGACCACAGCCATTCCCTTTAACTTAACAATCGTTAACATTGCACCAAAGGCAGACCTATGGGGACGTTCGGGGCATTTTGTCCAAACAGAGTGGCAAGATTTGCAATAAAACTTAAAGTAAAAACCCTTTCGGCAAACTCGCTCTGATTGTAACCTGTTAACTAAACCCTAAAAAAAAACAACAGCTATGCCTGGAATCGAACGCGGAGCCAAAGTTAGAGTCAAACGGAAAGAGTCTTACTGGTACAACGATGTAGGAACCGTAGCCAGTGTTGATAAAAGTGGTATCCACTATCCCGTTATCGTCCGTTTTGATACTGTTAACTACCACGGTTTTAGTGGTAGCGCCGGTGGACTGAATACCAATAACTTCGCTGAAAGTGAATTGGAACTCGTTAAGGCTGCCCCCGCTAAGAAATAAAGCTGAGTAAAATTCGGCCTATCATCACCGACTGACTGACGGGAATTCTCTCTTGTTGGTCGGTTTTTTTATAGCTATCAGTTATCAGTTATCAGTTATCAGTTAAGTAGCTGGGTGGAATTAAATATAGCGTTTCCCAATCTCATGAGGTACACCAAAATCTTAACTCCTGACTCCTCAAAACCTCAGACTCTGTACCTCACAACTACGGGAATTGCGATAGTCGCCGTCACTACCCATCCCTACGACGGCAAAAAAAGT
>NZ_JASJFF010001046.1:0-5249 GCF_030065435.1 Microcystis sp. M53603_WE2 | reverse complement strand
CTTTTTCCTGTTTCAATCCCTAATAGGGTTTAAGATTAATTGGAACTATCATTATATTCCCCCCGGTGATTGCTGGGGAAAAGTTTCAATCCCTAATAGGGTTTAAGATTAATTGGAACTGGAACAAGCATTAACAAGCCATAGCTATTCCCCCTTTTTGTTTCAATCCCTAATAGGGTTTAAGATTAATTGGAACTTGAAAATCACCTAGGAGGTATCTGAGGGGGAAAGGGCTGTGGTTTCAATCCCTAATAGGGTTTAAGATTAATTGGAACCCGAGACGGTTTGCACCACGATGATCCCGATACGATCGCGGGTTTCAATCCCTAATAGGGTTTAAGATTAATTGGAACTAGTCAAGCAAATCTTTAAAAATAGCTGCAAGTTGTTTCAATCCCTAATAGGGTTTAAGATTAATTGGAACAATTATATGTCCGATGGGCATTAATCCTTACCTACGGTTTCAATCCCTAATAGGGTTTAAGATTAATTGGAACAATAAACTCCCCAGCTACTGTAAAACCTCTTACATTAGTTTCAATCCCTAATAGGGTTTAAGATTAATTGGAACTTTTTCTCCTTTTAGAGCGCCCTTTTCGCAAAAGTTTCAATCCCTAATAGGGTTTAAGATTAATTGGAACTATTGTGCAGACTTAGGCGGGGTTTCTACTGGAAAGTTTCAATCCCTAATAGGGTTTAAGATTAATTGGAACCCTAAATTCTCCCCTTCTTCATCAAGGTATTCTGCTTGTTTCAATCCCTAATAGGGTTTAAGATTAATTGGAACTTGAGAGCATCAGTTTTTCCATCGGCAAGCCACAGCCGGTTTCAATCCCTAATAGGGTTTAAGATTAATTGGAACTTGAGGGTGATCCGGTGGAGTTGGCGGTTAAACGGTTTCAATCCCTAATAGGGTTTAAGATTAATTGGAACTTGCCGCTTGATCACAGTCGATCCAAATAAAGCCTCGTTTCAATCCCTAATAGGGTTTAAGATTAATTGGAACTGGTAGAAGCGGCTGCCGAAGCCAATATGTCTCCGTTTCAATCCCTAATAGGGTTTAAGATTAATTGGAACGGGATTAAGTTAACTGGAAATTTGGAAATACAGAGTTTCAATCCCTAATAGGGTTTAAGATTAATTGGAACTGGTGTAACAACTAGAAATTCGGAATCTGCCGGTTTCAATCCCTAATAGGGTTTAAGATTAATTGGAACCGCCCAGTGGTAAAAGCCGTACGCTATGGGATTTTCAAGGTTCCGTTGCGCCGCACCCGCAATAAACCCATTGTACAGCAAGTGACCCACTTCTTCAAGAACCCGCAAAACCTTACGGGATAAGGTGCGCCCCGCGTTGGAAAGGAAAATCATCTCGAATCTATATTCCATAAGCTTTTCAGCCACCAGATAATAGTTAAGGATTTTTACAGCTACCCGGAAGCGCAACCGAGCTAAACAAAAAAAATTGTATTATCCCGGGGTAACTCACCACCGATGCGTTCCACTTTACCCCGACAACAGGCGCAGAGAAAATAAAAGCGGATGCTATCGGTATCGGGTTTGATCAACTTACTCAAGCGCCCGCGCAGCTTAGCGTACTGGGTATCGGTTAGATCGCACTCAAAAACACTATACTGCACCCGTTGGCCGTAGGACTTTAACGTATTGTGAATTTTGGTTCGTCGCTTATCGTCGGAAATATCGTAACTGACAACAAAATACATGATCGCCTCTATCTACTTTAAAATCAAAGGTGGATACTTATCCGTCTCGTCCATGAGATATTTCGCCATTAGTCGGGCCTGAATCTCGAAAGCTTCTTGATAAGTACACTGTTTACCCATTACCGGATGCTTAAACTTGGATTGTTTCTTCTGTTCGTACAAGCGCAGGAAAATCTGTAATCCCTCTCTCGTCAAGGAAACCGCACCGCTTAAGGGTTCGGTGGTGAAATGTTCGGGGGTAAGATAAGGATGATTGACCCCATTGAGAACCACGGCATCAACGACGATCGCTCTAAATTCTTCCATCAGATCTAGTGCCAGCGAGGGGCGACCGTAGCGTTGATAGTGAAGATAACCGAGATAGGGGTCAAAACCGACCAAATTGATCGCACTCTGCACGTCATGGCGCAATAACGCATAACCCAGACTCAAAAGAGAATTGACCGGATCTCGCGGGGGGCGACGGTTACGCGAGGTAAAGGTAAAAGTATCGCCGAGAATTAAGGAATCAAAACAACTGAAATAGGCTGCGCTTCCGGCTCCTTCTAAACCCCGGAGAGAATCGATCGCCGAGGTTGTTGCGATCGAGCCGATCGCTGCTTCCAAACAAGCGATCGCCGTTTGTAAATCCAACTCTTTTCGATCTCGTTGACGACGGAGTAGAATGTTGCGGTAATTCTTCAGCTTGCCGCGGACGAATCCCCGCACTAATTGAATGGCTTTCGGAGAATCGCCGGCGGCCTGCCATTGCGCTCGACGAACGAAAATATTTTTGGTCATCTCCGGTTCCAATCTACCGAGATAGCGTCCGGTGGATGTGACGAAACTGAGCGGAATATGACGTTCCAACAATTCGATCACCAATGCGGGAGAAACTGAACCCCGTCCGAAAATCACCACTCCTTCCACGTTCAATAGAGGTACATCGAGGATCGTTTCCTTGGATGCTTTGACCGTTAAACGCTCGTCATTTTTGCCGAGAAATGCGTCTTCTCTTGTCACATATACCGTTCCCATATTTTTTAGTCTTCCTCTCGATATCGTTGGACTTTTTCGGTTAATCGGGGCAAGCAGCGATCGAACAAACTGCATCCCTTGCAGCGGGGAGAATAGACCGCCGGGGGCATTTTTCCCGTCTGGATCAGGGTTTCAACTGCTCGGATCGTAGCGATCGCCCGTTGCCGTAGAGCAAGATCGATCGCCACCGGTTGACGCTGGTGAGAACTGGCATAGTAGATATAGCCGGTATCTAGCCTTTTTCCAGTCATTTCTTCCAAACACAGAGCTTGAGCGCACACCTGCAACTCGTCGTTATCCCATTCGCCTTTACTGCCCCGTTTGTATTCCACGGGGATAAATTCGCCATCCTGGGACTCGATCAGATCGGCTTTACCGATGAGACGGTAATTATCTGATTTAAGCCAGATCGCCCGAATTTGCCATATTTCCTCGCGGGTTGCCGCCCCGACGGTGTGAACTCGCTCGTGTAAATTTGTTCCCTCGATCGTGTAGCTATTATCGAGAAATTCCCCGGCGACGAACATTCTCCAACAACGGTGGGGACAGTAGGCGTAATGGTTGAGAGCGGCGATCGGTATGTAATCAGATTCATCCATGGCTATCTTTTCTCCTTAGCAATTCTGCGAGTCATCCCCATTCCCATGGTGGTTTTCCGTCCCACTCCCGCATAGAGGGCAAAATCCGCCAGTACATTAATCGCTTTAATCTTTGCGGGTTCCACCTCTCCCAAAAGACGATAGTGAATCTCACCCACACAACCGATCGAATGGTTTTTATAGGCTTCGTCGGCTAATTTCGTTTGAATATCGAAGAAACTGGGGAAAATCGACTCTAGGGCAATAGAATCGAAGGGGATACCGCTATAGCGATTCCAACGACCGAGAAGGCTATTAAACACCAGTTCCCGCGTCGGTAAGGCACTATCGAATTTTCCCTGCCGGAAGGTGACGGGGGTAGCGAAAAGGAAATTAAATTCCCGATTCGTTTCCGAGGCGTTTTCATACAGGTCTTGATAAGTACAAGAGTTCGCCCAGGGTTGAACCGATTGCGGGGTGGCGAGGACGCTAGTGATGACGAGATCGGCGGAACCGAGATGCCAGGGTTGTTTTGGATTGAGATTCAACCAGAGCGAAGTTAATTTACCAAATAATCGGTCATCGAGCAGAGAAATCCGCCACCAGCAGGGAGTTTCGGGGGCGATCTCCCGTTCGTGTCGCCACTGCGGGGAATTTATCGTTTTTCCCCCGGATTGCATCTGTAGTGGCGATAAGGTGAAGGCTTTATCTGCCTCGGCTGCGTGTAGAATGTTCCCTAATTCCTGATCAACACTACTGACAAGGGTAAGGAATAGCGCGTGAAGGTGTCGTCCGGTGAGAAAATTCGGATAGATCGGCGATCGGGGTGTGAGATTGAGAACGAGACTGTAGGGCATTAACTTAATCGGGCCTTGGCAAAAATTTGTCTGGGGGTTAGGGTTAAATCGGGAAGGAGAATATCGCTAATTTCGTCATCGCCTTTTTTAATCGCCGGGGGTGCGTCGGGATAGAAAATTGTGATCTGCTTGGCCCGGGGATCGACGATCCAGACGCGACTGACTCCCGCTTTTAGGTAGTCCACGGCTTTTTCGCTCAGGCTGCTGAAGGATTGTTCCGGAGAGATAATTTCGATGACTAATTCCGGGGGAACGGGACAAGCTTCATCGGTGAGGGGAATATCTCCTAACCTTTCCGGGGAAATGTAGAGAAGATCGGGAACGGGACACCAATCTCGATCGTTTTTGCTGAGAATGATTGCCCATTCGATTCCCACTTCTCCCCGTCCTTGATTCCAGCGATCGAGTACGAGAAATAAAGCACCAGTTAAACGAGAATGAAAGAATTTCGGTGACATTTTTGCGATCGCTTCTCCATCGACTAATTCATAGGTAATATCGCCATCGGGATCGGTTAGCGAGAGAAATTCTGGTAAAGTGAGGGATTTAGAAGATATAAGAGTCATGGTCAATTTTCAACCGAAGCGATAGGACAATCGAGCGGGAATTTTCAGATCGGGGCGATCGCTTATAACGAGACTGTAGGGCATTAAGTAGCTGGTTATAATTAAATTAAAAATGGACTTTAGCTTCGATCCCCCCTGCCCCCCTTGATAAGGGGGGTGTCGATCCCCCCTGCCCCCCTTGATAAGGGGGGTGCCGATAGGCGGGGGGATCCCCCTTAATAAGGGGGGCATCTGATGATTTTTAACGCCTACCTACTTAACTTAATCGGGCCTTGGCAAAAATTTGTCTGGGAGTTAGGGTTAAATCGGGGAGGAGAATATCGCTAATCTCGTCATCGCCTTTTTTAATCGCCGGGGGTGCGTCGGGATAGAAAATCGTGATCTGCTTGGCCCGGGGATCGACGATCCAGACGCGACTGACTCCCGCTTTTAGGTAGTCCACGGCTTTTTCGCTCAGGCTGCTGAAAGATTGTTCCGGAGAGATAATTTCGATGACTAATTCCGGGGG
>NZ_JASJFF010001105.1:0-2393 GCF_030065435.1 Microcystis sp. M53603_WE2 | reverse complement strand
GGATTTAGTCGATTTATGCCCCCCTATCGAACCATACCAAGTAACGAAGAACCATAATTAAATTTAAAATGGATTTTAGGTTCGATCCCCCCTGCCCCCCTTGATAAGGGGGGTGCCGATAGGCGGGGGGATCCCCCTTAATAAGGGGGGCATCTGAAAGTTTTCAATACCTACCTACTTAGGATTATTTCCCCTGAGAACTGTAGCGGATTCGATCGAGAACCGCTGCCATAACTTCTAGGAAATAATAGGTGGATGAGGCTGTACCTATCCACCCTAGATATCTAAATCTGCGGGGCTAAATTTCTTGTGAATCTGAGGAAAACCTAACTGTTTAATCACTTGATGTTTGCCTTCTTCCTCAAGGAATTGCAAATTATTATAATTAACCCAGTGAATACAGTTAACTGGACAAGTCTCGATCGCTTCTTGAATAATTTCTTCTTCGTCACCGTCCTGATTATAGACACGAGAGCGACCGTATTCGCCTTCAATAAAAAAGGTATTGGGGGCAACGTGGGCGCAGTGTTTACAACCGATACAAGTGACCTCATCGACGTAAACCGCTTTCTGGCGCAGTAAACCGCCCAATTCGGGTTCAAAACCAGTGCGATCAGGGGAATCTCTTAGGAATCCCCCTAACTCTGGTTCAAAACCAGAGCGTTCGGGAGAAAAATCAGCCATTAGGCACTCCAACGTTGTACCACTAGACGAATGGAACCATCAGTATTTTTTTCCTGTGCTGCCACCTGAAAACCCTGTTTAGCAGTTTCTGCCAGGATGGTGTGGTAGGCATAACCTTGATTTACTTTTCTTAAAAATCCTTCTACGGTTAGGGGTTGTTGCCAGTATTGCAAATCGGCAACTAACTCGTACTCGTTACCATTCCAGCGAAAACCGATATCGTAATTGTTATCTTGCTCGATTACCACCTCTGCGGTTAAAGTTTGACCTTGATAACCTTTGACGGGGTGAGAACCCTCTTTCCATTCCATACCCATATCGCTCAGGGCGGCTTTTAGGTAGGATAGATCGCGGATTTTGGTTTTGATATTGCTAAAGTGTGACATGGTTTTTCAGTGGCTTAAATAAAGGGATCGGGAAAGATGAAAAATTACCAGTCGCTAAAAGTGGCTTCGTTGCTGACTTTCTCTGACTGGCTGACGGTTTGATGGTAATAATCCGAGGTTTTCTCTTGAGACATCAGCTGCCCGAGTTGTGCCTCGATCGCCGCCGTCACCTCTTGACAAGATGAACCGACTATGCCTGTCACCTTTTCCATGACGCGACCATCGGGATAGATAATAAACTCTAGGCTTTCCATGCTCATAGCTCTTCTCGGCGTGATCTGGGGTTTGCAAAGCTCCCTATCGTTTTAATTTACGATAGTTTGCTAATCGTAGCAATCTGGTTAAAATTTTAGCAAAACTTTATATTACGTCACCTAACCACTTTCATTTTTTGTAAGTTTCCCGTAACTTTTCTTCATCGTCAAGGGCGAACCCTGACCCAGGAGGCACAATTTAACAAAACTACACAAAAAAGACGACCTGAAGCGATAAATTGAAAATAAAGGAGATGCAACGGCGAACCACGACCGCCGAAATAATAGAAGTTTGTCTATAGGAATCCCAACGAATATGAATAAACAAATAGCCAGCGATCGCCTTCGGATCGGTGTTTTAGGTTTTGGTGGTTTGGGACAGGCCGCCGCCAGAATTCTCGCCCCCAAACAGGAAATGCTCTGGACTGCCGCCGCCGATAAAGCCGGTTTTGCTTACCACAAAGACGGTCTAGATGTCAATACCTGTAACAAAATTTATCATGACCGGGGTTCGATCGGTTATCTGGAAAATTACGGCAGTCTCAGCGAGAACAGTATCGAGGAATTAATCAAAACTGCCGATGTAGAAGGCTATTTTCTCGCCTTACCGAATTTACCTAACAATTTCATGGCCGATATCGCTAAAACTTTCATTCGCTTAGGTTGGCGCGGGGTTTTAGTCGATGCCCTCAAACGCACCAGCGCCATGGAACAAATCTTAGCACTACAAGCCGACCTAGAAGCCGCCGGCATCACCTACATGACAGGCTGCGGCGCTACCCCCGGACTGTTAACTGCGGCAGCGGCCCTAGCTGCCCAGAGTTATGCAGAGATTCATAGCGTTAAAATTACCTTTGGCGTGGGAATTGCCAACTGGGAGGCTTATCGTGCCACTATTCGCGAAGATATCGCCCATTTACCCGGTTACGATCCAGAAACGGCGCACCAGATGAGTGACGCAGAAGTGGAAATGCTGTTAAATAAAAACAATGGCATTCTCAGCCTCGAAAATATGGAACACGCGGACGATATTATGCTGGAATTGGCTGGAATTTGTGGACGCGATCGG
>NZ_JASJFF010000723.1:0-1199 GCF_030065435.1 Microcystis sp. M53603_WE2 | reverse complement strand
GTGTACCAAGCGATGTACTACAAGAAGGATAATGCAAGGTTTTTGAAAGTCCCAATCCTATTTTCTTGCACTAACATCGGACTTTAACAGGTCAAAAGCCTTATTTTAAAAGGGTTTTACCATTATTCAGCCAGCCCTAAGTAATACTAAATTTTGTTACAAAATCTAGCTTTTTCGGGTAAGCTGTTGACTATCTAGGGCTGACTGACCATCCTTTGCAATCAGCGTTCTACCCTAAGAGAGATGCGATCGCTCTTACCCCTGCCCCAAAAGCGATCGCCATGCCCAAAAAATTGCTCATTCCAAAAATGATCGCCCCCTGCATTCCTATCCCAAGCAATGACAATTTTAAAGTTTAATCAACAAGATAACAGCGATCGCACTTACCCTAACCTACGGGCGTTCTAAAACAAGATCCAAACCGACTTTGTATGAAAGATCCTCCTTGCAATTTGCCTGAATCTTAAGCGAAAAACCTGGACAGCCTTTTTCCACGACTTGTTTGGAAGATGTGATAGCCATTTTAGTCTTTGCTGGGCCATTGTCATCTACATAAGTGTAAAACACAAGTTTACTGGGATGACCGTTTCCCTTGTCATATCGAAATATGTAAAATGCATATCCACTACCTTTCTCGATCAAATGACTAACCATGTGATCAAATGCAGGATGCTCCTTATCCCCGAATCTAGGGTCTTCAGATGAAGTACCAATCGGTGGACACAAATCAGGAACGATGTTGACTCCATCCAACTTCATAGTCAGAAAATCATGCGTTGGTTTATTAGCATTACCTTTAAACTCATTGAAGATAGCCACGCAGTCAGGGTGAAGTTTTACGACACTAATGGACATCTTATTCTCTTTTTTCAGTAGGTTAGCTTTTTCTTGAGATACCAAAATAGTTGTTACTCAAGTCCAGTAAGCTAGTGTACAGGAAATTTCCGTAATAGTCAACCCCTAGAGGACAAAAAGCAGAAAGTTTCCGTATATTCACCCCGTAGAAAAGGATATCCAGAAACATTCCGTGTATTTTCCAACGATGGATAAAAATATTCGGTTCTTCGTTACTTGGTATGGTTCGATAGGGGGGCATAAATCGACTAAATCCTTATCTGGTAAGAGACTTAATTGATTAGTTGGCTCTAGAGCAAAAACAATTGACAAAAATCGCTAAGTGCCTTTCTCTATAAGGGTTC
>NZ_JASJFF010000969.1:0-3109 GCF_030065435.1 Microcystis sp. M53603_WE2 | reverse complement strand
CGGAGGAAAATGCCCACTTTCTGCACTTTCTTGTCTGTACCTGTTCAGACTAAATCCTGTTATTAAAGACTGATTATCTATTGATCCTTTTGCCTATTACATGAGTAGAAAACGGGTTTCTCCGAGAAACCCGTTTTCTGTGCGTTACTCAACGGATTTAGTATTAGCCATCTCGACAGTAATGGCAGCGTGGAAGAACTCGCTCAAGAATGGGTGCAAACACTGCTCGCTAATCTAACAACTTAATCGTTTTCGCAAAATTAAGCCAAAAAAGAGGCCACTTTCCGCAAGATGGCCTCTAAATTTTTTTGTTAGGGGTTAGTCAGTTATCAGTTATCAGTTATCAGTTATCAGTTATCAGATGTTAGTTTTCAGTTCACTGTTTACTGTTTACTGATCACTGAAAAAAGCTTACCTATTCCCCAGAAGTATGAGGACTGATTTTGAGAACTAAAACCCCTAAAGGTGGTAAACAAAGATCAATCGAGTAGGGACGGCTATGATAGGACCATTCCTCCGACCATTTACCGCCAAGGTTGCCCATATTACTACCGCCATATTTACCCGCATCGCTGTTAAAGATTTCCTGATAAAAACCGGGATGGGGTACACCAACGCGATAATGGCTGTGGGGTTGGGGAGTAAAATTACAGACCACCACCAGAAACTCCTGCCAATTTTTGCTCCAGCGCAGGAAAGAAACGACGCTATGACTATTATCACTACAGTCGATCCACTCAAAGCCATCCTGACCAAAATCCTGGGTATATAAAGCAGGTTCACTCTTATAGGTGGCGTTCAAATCAGTAAAAAAGCGTTTTAGCTGTTGATGGGGTTCGTACTGCAAAAGACCCCACTCCAAATCACCCCAAACATTCCACTCACTCCACTGGCCAAATTCCATGCTCATAAACATGGTTTTCTTGCCGGGGTGGGTAAACATATAACTAAATAATGCCCGGACATTGGCGAATTTTTGCCACTCATCCCCCGGCATTTTGCCAATCATATTACTTTTGCCGTGAACCACTTCATCGTGGGACAAAGCCAGCATATAATTCTCGCTGTGGTTATACCACATACTAAAAGTGACATTATTTTGATGGAATTGACGGAACCAAGGATCCATGCCGAAATAATCGAGCATATCGTGCATCCAGCCCATATTCCACTTCAAATTAAAGCCTAAACCGCCCATATAGGTGGGCCAGGACACCATCGGCCAAGCGGTGGATTCTTCGGCAATAGAGAGAATTCCGGGGAAATAGCTAAAAATTACATGATTGACTTGACGCAGGAATTCCGCAGCCTCTAAATTTTCCCGGCCACCGTACTCGTTAGCCACCCATTCCCCATCTTTACGACAATAATCGAGATAGAGCATAGAAGCCACCGCATCCACGCGAATGCCGTCAATATGGTACTTATCGAACCAAAATAGGGCATTAGCCACCAGGAAATTTCTGACTTCGTTGCGACCGTAGTTAAAAATTAAGGTTCCCCATTCCTTGTGTTCCCCTTTGCGCGGGTCGCCGTGTTCGTAAAGATGAGTACCATCAAAGAAAGCTAACCCGTGGCCATCTTTGGGGAAGTGACCGGGGACCCAATCCACTAGCACACCAAGGCCATTTTGGTGACATTGATCGACAAAATACATGAAATCTTCAGGATTGCCGTAGCGACTGGTGGGGGCAAAATAACCCGTCACTTGATAACCCCAAGAACCATCAAAAGGATGCTCGGCGATCGGTAATAATTCGATATGGGTGTAACCTAATTCTTTAACGTAGGGAATTAGTTTTTGGGCTAACTCGTAGTAACTCAAAAAGCGCGCCCCAGTGTTCCATTCCGACACGGGAACCGCTTCCCCAGACCCGGAAAGTAAACGGGGGGGTTCGGCACTAGAAGCGTGCAGCCAAGAACCGAGGTGTAATTCGTAAACGGAAACCGGTTGAGTTAAAGGATCGTTATGGCGACGTTTTTCCATCCAATCGCTATCATCCCAAGTATAGCTATCTAAATTGGCCACGATCGAGGCAGTTTTCGGGCGTACTTCTTGGGCAAAACCGTAGGGATCAGATTTTTCGTAAATATGACCTTCCCAATTTTTGATCTCGTATTTATATTTAGTGCCAACACCGATTTCCGGGATAAACAATTCCCAGACCATATTATTACGTTTCCGCATTTGGTGATCACGACCATCCCAGTTATTGAAATCACCAATAATCGAGACGTTGCGAGCATTAGGGGCCCAAACGGCAAAATAAACCCCTTTAATACCCTCGATTTCGGCTAAATGCGCCCCTAATTTTTCATAAATGCGATGATGGTTGCCCTCCCCAAACAGATGTAAATCAAAATCGCTGAGTTTGGCAGAACGGAAGGCATAGGAATCATAGATTACCCGTTCCTGTTCTCCCTCGTGGATGCGTAATTGATAATTGTTCAGTTCACCGATATCGATGACGCACTCGAAAAAATGGGGGTGATAAGCGGTCGTCATGGGATATTCTTGTCTTTGGGACGGTAAAATAACCCAAGCGGCCGTGGTTTTCGGTAAATAGGCTCTAACAACCCATTTATTGACTTTTCCTTCTTCTTCTAGGGGATGGGCCCCCAAAACCTCAAAGGGATCGTGATGGAGGTTGTTGACGATTTGATGGACTTGTTCGGGGGATACCACTATAGACATTCATTTACCACTCTTGACATCTACAATACTTATAGCAAGGAAATAGTCATTTTTTCCCTGCCGTCTGGGAATTCTCAAACTAATGGTATATTCTGCCTACTTATTCAACTATGGCTGTGGCTGCTGCCGAAATTATCGTCGTTAAAGACGATTTTGCACTCCGAAACCTAATTTCCCCTTTTCTCGGTCAAAAAAACTAGCGAGTAAAAGTAGCGGCCGATGGTAAAACTGCCAATTTAATCTCGATTTTGTCATTCTCGATGTTAATCTAGCGGATAGCCTCGAATTTGACCTACAACACATCTCTACACAGTTGTCAACTGGAACGAGTTTGATCCCTAGGAGATTGACTTTCTTCTAATTCAGCTTTGATTTTTACCGAGTCTTCAATCTGCTGGGCCTCTCGCTTAAATT
>NZ_JASJFF010000533.1:0-2509 GCF_030065435.1 Microcystis sp. M53603_WE2 | reverse complement strand
TTCATCGGCCCGCGTCCTGTAGGGGCGAAGCATTCGGATAAAAAATCTACGGTTTCACCGATAGGTTATTGCCCGAATGCTTCGCCCGTACTTTTTCAGCAAACCCTAATTATTAATAGTCGAAGTCACCACCGCCGGCGGGAGGAGCGGATTTTTCTTTTTCCGGTTTATCCACAACAATACACTCGGTAGTTAAAACCATACCGGCGATAGAAGCGGCATTTTGTAGGGCAGAACGAGTCACTTTCGCAGGGTCAACGATACCCGCCTCAAACATATCGGAGAACTCACCGGTAGCGGCATTATAACCGACATTAAAGGGCTTTTCTTTCACCCGTTCGGCAATAACTGCACCGTTTTGGCCGGCATTTTCAGCGATCCGTTTTAAGGGGGCAGCAATGGCGCGAGAAACGATTAAAGCGCCGGTTAATTCTTCATGGTGTAGGGTTTCTTTGGCCCAGGTTTCCAATTGGGGAGCCAGGTGAGCTAAAGTAGTACCACCCCCGGGGACGATACCTTCTTCTACGGCTGCTTTAGTGGCGTTAATCGCGTCTTCTAGGCGCAATTTGCGGTCTTTCATTTCCGTTTCCGTAGCGGCGCCGACTTTAATCACTGCCACACCCCCGGCTAATTTAGCCAGACGTTCTTGCAGTTTTTCTTTATCGTAGGAAGAATCGGTTTCCTCGATTTGACGGCGAATTTGCTCACAACGGGTTTTCACTGCCACGTCGTTGCCTTCGGCGACGATGGTGGTAGTATCTTTGTTCATGGTGATACGACGGGCCGTACCTAAGCTATCAATTTTGGTGGTTTCCAGTTTTAAACCCGCATCTTCGCTGATTACTTGACCACCGGTTAAGACGGCGATATCTTCTAACATCGCTTTTCTGCGATCGCCAAATCCGGGAGCTTTCACCGCAGTGACGTTAAGAACACCGCGCAGACGGTTAACCACTAGGGTTGCCAAAGCTTCTTTTTCGATGTCTTCGGCGATAATTACTAGGGGTTTACCTTGACGGGCTACTTGTTCGAGAATGGGAACCAAATCCTGCACTAAACCGATTTTTTTGTCGGTAATCAGAATAGCGGGATCCTCAAAAACGCATTCCATGCGTTCGGTGTCGGTGACAAAGTAGGGAGAGATATAACCTTTGTCAAAACGCATCCCTTCGGTGATTTCTAGTTCGGTGGTCATCGATTTCCCTTCTTCTAGGGAAATTACGCCTTCTTTACCCACTTTATCCATGGCCGAGGCGATCATTTGACCGACTTCATCATCGTTACCGGCAGAGATAGCGCCCACTTGTGCGATCGCTTTGGAATCTTCTACGGGTTTCGCGTGTTTGGCGATTTGACTGACGAGGAAATCGGCAGCTTTATCGATCCCTTTTTTCAGAGAAATCGGGTTAGCACCGGCGGCGACGTTGCGTAAACCTTCTTTAACGATAGCGTGAGCGAGAACGGTGGCGGTAGTAGTACCATCACCCGCTACATCGTTGGTTTTTGAGGCGGCTTGGCGAATTAAAGCCACACCAGTGTTCTCGATATGGTCTTCCAGTTCGATTTCTTTAGCGATGGTGATGCCATCATTGACGATTTGGGGTGCGCCAAATTTCTTTTCGAGGACGACGTTACGACCTTTGGGTCCAAGGGTGACAGCTACCGCTTCGGCCAGAAGATCCATGCCTTTTTCTAAGGCGCGACGGGCATCTTCGTTGTAGATAATAGATTTAGCCATAATGTATCGTTATTCGTGCAAAATAGGGGTTTTCAAGGGTAGATGATTAGGAAACGACGGCGAGAATGTCTTTTTCGGAGAGGAGAACGTATTCTTCGCCACCAAGTTTGATATCGGTTCCGGCATATTTGGAGTAGAGAACTTTGTCACCCACACCCACTTCCACAGGGGTACGGCTGCCGTCATCGTTGCGTTTGCCAGTGCCGACGGTCACGACTTCCCCGATTTGGGGTTTTTCTTGCGCGGCGTCGGGAAGGAAAATGCCACCGGCGGTTTTTTCTTCGCTGGGGCTAACTTTAACGAAAACTCGATCGCCTAGGGGTTTAACAGTAGTTACGTTGATGCTGACTGCAGCCATGGAATATCCTCCGTTTCTCTTGTATTTGGGTAAGTGTCTTTTCCAGATTAGCACTCTTACCTTCCGAGTGCTAATTTACCGAAATACAAGGCCCCCTGACAACTGCTCGATCGGTACGGGTTTCCGAACTATGGTGTTAAGCTAGGGTTTGCTGAATAAGTTTGTTGGTGGGGTTAGGAGTCAGTATTCAGTATTCAGGAGTCAGTATTCAGGAGTCGGTCGTCAGGAGAATTAAGAATGAGCATTAATCAATTAAATGCTCTATTTAGGGTCGGCTGAAAAAGTAGGGGCGAAGCATTCGGGCAATAACCTATCGGTGAAACCGTAGATTTTCTATCCGAATGCTTCGCCCCTACAGGACGCGGGCCGATGAAGACGCTAGGTTTTGAAGCACGATTCTCTCAAAATCTTGC
>NZ_JASJFF010001260.1:0-3694 GCF_030065435.1 Microcystis sp. M53603_WE2 | reverse complement strand
GCAGAAAAAACATAATCTTTTCGAGGTAAAAGCCAGTAAAGAAAAGCTTTTGCCCTCTCAAGAAAAATTAATTTTTATCACTTTTTTTATTAATGAGATGCTGAATTATCCGATGGATTTATTTCTTGATTAATCGTAGATATTTTCTTACGACCTTTAATATATTTGCCTAAAGATTTATTTTTCTTAAGTCGTTTAATGCCACTTAAAGTGCACAGAGAGAATAGAGTTCCCACCAGAACCATCTGCCATAAACCGCAACCAGAAGCCGCGCCTAATCCTGCCGCTAACCAGATAGTCGCCGCCGAAGTCAAACCTTTCACTTGTACCTTATTTAGTTCCCGATGGGATTGTTGTAGGATGATTCCCGCCCCTAAAAAACCGACACCAGAAGCGACCCCTTGAATAGTACGACTGAGAGCATTAGAAGACGCATAACCCACATCTCCCTCCGCTTGTAGGGGAATCATGACAAACATGGCAGCTCCGAGACTAACGATCATAAAAGTTCTCAATCCAGCAGGACGACCGCCTCGCTGTCGGTTATAACCAATCAGACAGCCGACGGCCATAGCCATACTCAGCCGAAAAATAATCGTTTGCCAATCTTCCGAGTCAAAAAACATTGCTTAACCCATCAAATGAGATAAAAACTTCGCCTAACCAATCAAGGCCTTTTCCAGATGCCGCTTTAAATCGTTCCTATTCTCGATCCCAATCGATAATCCTAGTAAAGCCGGTGTTACAGGTGGAAGTGGAATAAATGGGAACCGTTACCGCCCCATGGCTAGAGTCTGGTTCTTGCCCCCCATGAATCGCCCTCGTTGCAAATTCCATCAATTTACTGTCCTATTAGTCGATATCTTCGAGGTCTTTAAACAGGGCCGTGCTGAGGTAACGTTCCCCAAAACTAGGCTGAATCATGACGATTAATTTATCTTCGTTTTCGGGTCTTTTGCCCACCTGAATTGCCGCCCATAAAGCGGCCCCAGCCGAAATGCCCGATAGTAGTCCCTCCTGACGAGCTAACCGTCGTGCGTAGGCGAAAGCCTCTGTATCATCGACGACAATCACCTCATCGATTAATTCCGGTCGGAAAATTGCCGGGATAAAACCGGCCCCGATGCCTTGGATTTTGTGCGGCCCGGGTGGTCCTCCCGATAAGACGGGACTATTAGAGGGTTCAACTGCGATCGCTTGAAATTGGGGACGACGGGGTTTAATGGTTTCGGCAATACCGGTAATGGTTCCCCCGGTTCCCACGCCACCGATAACGATATCTACCAGGCCATCGGTATCGGCCCAGATTTCCTCGGCGGTGGTTTCTCGGTGAATTTTCGGGTTGGCCGGGTTGCGGAACTGTTGCAAACTATAGGCGTTGGGGGTGTTTTCGACTATTTCCTCGGCCCGGGCGATCGCTCCTTTCATGCCTTGGCTACCCGGGGTTAATTCTAATTGCGCCCCGTAAGCTTTTAACATCGCCCGTCGTTCTAAACTCATGGTTTCGGGCATAGTCAGGACTAGGCGATAGCCTTTGGCCGCCGCCACCATGGCCAGGGCGATGCCGGTATTGCCGGAAGTGGGTTCCACCAGAATTGTTTTATCGGGGTGAATTAGTCCGGCGGCTTCCGCGTCCTCCACCATACTGACCCCGATGCGATCTTTAACCGAGGCGGCGGGGTTCATACTTTCCAGTTTGACGACGATGCGGGCTTTTACTCCCTCTGCCACTGGGATTCGATTCAGTTGGACTAGGGGAGTCCGTCCTACCAATTGGGTGATGTCTCTTGCGATCGGCATAATCCCACTTGCTTTGTATTTGTTGGCTATTTTTGATTATATATGTATTTAAGATGTTTTACAATACTTTTTAAGTCAGAGTACACTGCAAAATGCTGGTGTTGGCACCTCTGATCACAACGTCGGCGGGGATTATCCCTGTCGATTTTTATTGCCTTGCCACTTTTTTTGTATATCGAAGCACAATCGGCAAAGTTGTCTTGGGAAATTTCTCTCAATTTAGTTAATTATTATTAGTATATAAAAGCACATTTATTTAAACAACTTAAACAAATTATTAGAGAGATGAAAAGAGCGATACTTTTTCTTAGTATCGGGTTACACATTTAAGAAAGTTTTCTGAGATTTATCCTAAAAAATTATTTTTTTGCTGGTTTTTTAGGAAACAATTTTTAATAAATAAAAGTAGGAAAATGGTCTATAAAATAATTCATGGCAAAAACGAAGTGTGTCTAGGAGCGTCAATAAACGCTAAATTCAATTAACAAGAATTGTTCCTCGATATACAAAAAAATCTGGCCAAGGGAGAGTAATTTTTTTTCAAGGACGATAGTATAGTCCCAAGAAAAAAACTCCTAGATACTTTATCGGAAAAAATAAAGAAAAGCCAGAGCAATCAACCTCGATATTTTGCCGAAACCAATCATCATTATAGGAGATGAAAACTATGGTGTTAGATGCCTTTGCCAAAGTCGTTTCCCAGGCCGATACCCGGGGGGAATACCTGAGCGAGAATCAAGTCAATGCCCTAATTGCCTTCGTCAAAGATGGTAATAAACGGGTCGATGTGGTCAATCGTCTTTCCAGTAATTCTTCTGCGATCGTTACCGATGCCGCGCGTAGTTTGTTTTCAGAACAGCCCGTTTTAGTTGCCCCCGGTGGCAACGCCTATACAAACCGTCGTGCCGCCGCCTGCTTGCGGGATTTGGAAATTATCCTGCGCTACGTTACCTATGCCACCTTCACCGGCGATGCCAGCATCCTCGATGATCGCGCCTTGAACGGTCTCCGGGAAACCTACGTCGCCCTGGGAGTTCCGGGAGCTTCTGTTGCGGCCGGAATTCTCAAGCTCAAGGACGCTTCCCTTGCCCTAGCGGCCGATCCCAACGGTATCACTCGCGGGGATTGCAGTTCTTTACTAGCAGAAGTCGCTTCTTACTTCGATCGAGCGGCGGCGGCAGTTTCCTGATGCTGTGACTTTCTTATCTCAATCCGATTAAACTTTTGTAGGAGCAATTCCATCCATGACCAAAACACCTTTAACCGAAGCGGTAGCTACTGCCGATTCCCAAGGCCGTTTTCTCAGCAGTGCTGAATTACAAGTAGCGTTCGGTCGTTTCCGTCAGGCCGCCATCACCCTAGAAGCGGTAAAAATCCTCGCCCAAAAAGCCCCCAGTTTAGCCCAAGAAGCAGCCAACGCTGTCTATCAAAAATTTCCCTACACCACCCAACTCCAGGGGCCGAACTATGCCTACGATGAGCGAGGGAAATCCAAGTGCGTTCGTGATATCGGCTACTATATCCGAATTATCACCTATGCCCTCGTGGTAGGGGGTACAGGCCCGATCGATGAATATCTAGTCGCCGGTTTGAGTGAAATTAATAGTGCCTTTGAGCTATCTCCTAGTTGGTATATCGAAGCCTTAAAATACATCAAAACCAATCACGGATTAACTGGGGATGCTGCTGTAGAAGCTAATTCCTACATTGATTATGTGATCAACGCCCTTAGCTAATTTACGTCAACATAAGCTCATATCTCCTAAATTCACCTCGGGATGAGCGCCGAGGTTTTTTTGCGTCCGTCTAACTTAGGGCTTGCTGAAAAAGTTTTTCGGTGGTGGCAGGGTGTGGGGTGTGGGGTGTGGGGTGTGGGGTGTGGGGTGTGGGGTGT